>NZ_KV792238.1:0-631 GCF_001808125.1 Staphylococcus sp. HMSC14D10
CATTACCTTCCGGTATAGGTTGAGTTGGCGTAATAATGGCATGACCATTAGCACCTGTAGTCCCCGAACCAATAACATGATTATCTTTATCTAGTAACTCGATACGAGTATTCGGATCAGAAGACACATCAACTGGAGGTTCTAGTCGTTGCCTTACCAGTTAAATCAGTATTAACGATTGGGCTACCTGGAGGTGTCGTATCCGTCGCTTTCTTCGGTTGAGAAAGTGAACTGTTCGGATGTTCTGCGTTATCCGTTGCTTTAGCACGTACATTACCTTCAGGAATAGGCACCGTTGGTGTAATCGTAACTCGACCAGTACTATCTGTCGTACCCGAACCAATCACGTTGTTATCCTTATCAAGTAAATCAACATGAGTATTTGGATCCGTTGTCACCGTAATTGGTGTTTTAGTAGTCGCCTTACCAGTTAAATCATTCGTCACAACAGGTCCCGTCGGAGGAGTCGTATCTGTCGCTTTCTTAGGTGCAGAAGTTGAGACATTAGGATGTTCTGCATTATCATAAGCTTTCGCAGTTACATTACCTTCAGGAATAGGCACCGTTGGTGAAATTGTAACTCGACCATTACTATCCGTAGTACCTGAACCAATCACGTTGTTATCCTTAT
>NZ_KV792239.1:0-34879 GCF_001808125.1 Staphylococcus sp. HMSC14D10
CTTCTTTTGTTGTTACTTCTTCTGTATTTTCTTCTGTTGATGTTGTAGCAGTTTCATTAGATGAGTCAATTTTTTGATTATTTTTGTCGTTATCATTCTCTATACTATTTAGAGAAGTATTTTCCATATGATTTTCTTCAGCTGCTTTTGCCTCATCGTCAGCGTGACCAAAAATCAATGTAGCACCAACTAATATTGAAGCTGTTCCTACAGTGAATTTTCTTATGGAGTACTTATTTAACTTATTAGAAATAAAATCCAATCTCTTGTTAATAGGACCTTGTCTTCTTTTACTCATAATTACCTCCTAATAATTAAATTATTCACATTTAAAATGTAAACTACATATAATGTTATATGTAAATACACTTCTAGCATAGTGCATTTTATCATTTAACACAATACTTTTAAAAAATTTTACAATAAAAAAATAAATATTGGGTCATACAATAGATAGGTGTTTTTAATCTTTTTAAGTCAATTCACTTAAACAAGTTATAATTATCTACAAATGATATACAAACTTTCTCGTTAAATAAAAAAAGAGCGATACTTATCGCTCTTTAAACTAGTTTCTTCCTTTATAAATGTATTTTTTTACATTATTATAATTTATTTTAAATGTTCGTACGGACTGTTATTTACAAATGATACAATTTGATCAACAAATAATTTTGCGCGTAATTGGAATTCTTCGTCATTTAAATACAGTGTGCCATCTTCTAATTTTGCATAGTCCGAATCGTGTGTTGCAATTTGTGTAGGTACAGCAATACCTAATAAACTACGAACAATGACACGTAAATGTGAGAGTGGTTCTGAACTTACGATACCGCCACTGTTACCAATTAAGCCCACTGGTTTCATTTTGACATAATCCATATTAATGTGATCTAACGCATTTTTTAAAATGCCTGAGTATGAACCATGATAGTTTGGCGTACCAAAAATTAGGAAATCCGCTTCCATCGCTTTATCTTGGAACTCTTTTGTATTCGCTTTAATTTCCTCTGTTGAATGTGTTGTTCCTGAAAAATCAAGTTGATTTAATGGTCTTTCAGCTAAATCAAAAATATCTACGTCGACATCATGATTATCGAATTGTCCTGTTAAATATTTAGCTAGTGCATTGGTATGTGAACCTACTTGTGCACTTCCTACTACGATAAGTCCTTTCATTTCGTTCTAACACCTCTTCAATATTATTTATTTCTCTTCAGTTAAAACTTTCATAATTGCTTTACCTACACCACTATGTTCATTGGTATCTGTAACCAATTTAGCTATAGCTTTCACTTCGGGCATCGCATTGTCCATCGCAACAGGATAGCCTACGCGTTCAAGCATGGATACATCGTTTAAATTATCACCTAACGCCATAACATCTTGTAAGTCAATATGAAGTTGATTAGCAATAGTTTCTAATGCAATTCCTTTTTGAGCATCTGAATGCGTAATTTCTAAATTACCACGTGATGATGATGAAACAGCAAGACTTGATATGGCCGATAATTCTTTTCCAATACGTTCAATTTTTTCAAGATCTGGATTAAACGCCAGTACTTTCATTATCAGTTCGCCCGGAATATCTTCAATATCCTTGTAATTATCGACAATTTTGAGTGTCCCGTTATCTATACGTTTTTGAATCCCTGCTTTAATCTTTTCAACATCACCTTGTTGGCCTGCATTTCTTGCAATATCTAAATAGATATCTAAATCACGTGTTGGATCTTCTGTATAAATACCTCTATTAGTATAAATTTGATAATATACGTCATCTTTATCTAGAATTGATTTAATGCGTTCCACTAATTCATGATTCAAATTAGACGTATTCATAATATTAAATGATTCATCACGTACTTCCGCACCATTTAAACAAATATATGGTACGCTTAAATCTGTCTCAGCTACAGGTGTATTCGCTTCATAAAATGCACGACCTGTCGCAATGGCAACTGTTATCCCTTGTGATTGTGCAAATTTTATTGCATCAACATTTTCTTGAGAAATTTCATGTGCAGCATTTAACAATGTGCCATCCATATCTGTTGCTATTAATTTAATCATACAGTTACCTCGTTTCATTCTCTTAATTAATTGCTATTTATCTTGAAAAAACCATCTTAAAGTTAAAATTTAAAATCTCAACTTGAACACTTAATTCACGTGTATTATTTTAACAAATATAGCTCAATTTGTACGCTTACATGTTCGCTTTAGACTTCTTTAACCGTAGCTCACGGAAGAAGTTTCGTAATAAATCACCACATTCTTGCTCAAGTACGCCTTTAACAATTTCAGCTCTATGATTAAATTGAGATTCTTCTAATAGATTCATCAAGCTACCACTACATCCACCTTTAGGATCAGTGGCGCCGTATACCACTTTAGGAATTCTACTCATTACAATGGCACCGGCACACATGACGCACGGTTCAAGTGTCACATATAATTTGCATTCTTCTAAACGCCAACTCCCAACTACTTTTGAAGCACGTTCAATAGCGATATGTTCTGCATGTGCAGTCGGAAGCTGTGCAGTTTCTCTTAAATTATGTGATCGCGCTATGACTTCATTGTTTTTAACTATGATTGCGCCTATAGGAACTTCTCCAAGTTTTTGAGCTTTTTTAGCTTCTTCAATCGCTAATTTCATGTAATATTCATCATTTGCCATGTGTGTTATACCTCACTTATGATACAATACTCATTGTCTATTTTAACATTTGGAGATGTGATTATGAACAAACCATTTATCGCAATTGAAGGCCCAATTGGTGTAGGTAAATCTTCCCTAACTCATAAGCTTAGCCAGACATTAAATTACTATGAAGAAAAAGAAATAATTGATGAAAATCCATTTTTATCTGACTTCTACGATGATATTTCTAAATGGAGTTTTCAAACAGAAATGTTTTTCCTCTGTAATCGATATAAACAGGCAAAAGATATCGCTAAAATGACTCAAGGTGTTGTTAGCGATTATCATATTTATAAAAATAAAATTTTTGCTCGTAACACGTTGAGTAATAATGAATTTGATAAATTTGACCGCATTTTCGATATTTTAACTGAAGATCTTGAAATGCCTAACATGATTATTTTCTTAGATGCTGATTTGGAGGTTCTGAAACAAAGAATAGCTCAACGTAATCGTAGTTTTGAACATCATATTGAGGATGACTATTTATTGAATCTCAAAGAAGATTATTTAACATTTTATAATGCCATGAAAAGTGAAGGCGCGAATGTCGTCTTAATTAATACAAGTGAAATTGATTTTGTTAAAAATGACTCAGATTATCAATCAATTTTAGAAAAAATAAGACCTATGATAGGAGCAATTGAACATGAATAATTATAAAGTACCTCAAAACGCAATAATCACCATTGCTGGTACCGTTGGTGTTGGGAAATCAACATTGACACAGGCTTTAGCTGACAAATTAAATTTTAAAACCTCTTTTGAAAACGTAGATCATAATCCTTATCTAGATAAATTTTATGATGACTTTGAACGTTGGAGTTTCCACTTACAAATCTACTTTTTAGCAGAACGTTTTAAAGAACAAAAACGTATGTTTGAATATGGTGGTGGATTCATTCAAGATCGCTCTATTTATGAAGATGTTGATATTTTCGCGAAAATGCACGAAGAACAAGGTACTATGAATGAAGATGATTTTAAAACATATTCTGGGTTGTTCAATGCAATGGTAATGACACCTTACTTCCCTAAACCTGATGTATTAATTTATCTTGAGTGCGACTACAATGAAGTAATTGAGCGTATCAAAGCACGTGGTCGTGATATGGAAATTAATACGGATCCTGAGTATTGGCAAAAGTTATTCAAACGTTATGAAGACTGGATAAATAACTTTAATGCCTGTCCGGTCGTGCGCGTTAACATCAACGAATATGATATTCATGAAAACCCAGACTCTTTAGACCCAATTATTGATAAAATTGCTCATGTAATTAATACTTATCGCAAGGTAGATAATCGTTAACATAAACAAAACGCTACACATTTCAAACTCTTTGTGTAGCGTTTTTACATTTTTTATCTTATTTGTTTTCAATATATTGTTTTAAGACTTCGGGCACACTCACAGCTGTCTCTATTATCACATCAGCATCTACTAACTCTTCTTTTTTAGCTATACCAGTAAGCACACCAATTGCTAAACCTAATTCAGCATTAACCTTTGTTTTCATGTCGTTATTAGTGTCTCCTACTATAACTACATCTTCAGGTTTGACATCATAAGAATCAAACAGTGGATTTAATACTGCTGGATTTGGCTTTTCCGCTGCATGTGATTCTGTAGAGATAACTAAGTCAAAAGCGTCTTTAGAATTGGTATCTTCAAGAAATTGCAATACCCCTTTTCGTGAATCACTTGTAACAATTCCAATTTTATAGCCGTCTTTTTTTAAAGATTGAATCATATCATACACACCATCAATCCAGTTGTTCTCTGGCACACGTGTATCAACAAGCTCCTGGCTCGTATTACGTGTCCAAGTTGAGACATCTTTACCAACAACGTTATTGAAAGCTTTAATCATTTCATCTAGTGACCCTGACCCCATTACAGAATCAGGAACGATGGCATTATCAAGAACACCTAATTGGCGATGTGCAACTTCTTTATCAGCTACTGGGTATTCCTCTAAAAGACTATCCACTAATCTTATACCAATTTTCTCCCAACTCTTATCAAATTCTATTAAAGTCCCGTCTTTATCAAATAATATCCATTTCATTTACATAGCACTCCTGTGAATTATGATTATTAACCATTATATTGTAATACAAATTCTTATCTTAGACTTAATAACACGATTTATTATTCCATCTTCCAATTATTCAGTATATGTATCTAGTAGGCGTTTACCTTGATATATAACCATACCAGTTTTCAATTTTTTAAATCCAGCCTTTTGATAAAATTCTAAATTATCGATAGTTGAGATTAAATGGATACATGAAAGTGACCCTATTTCCTTAAGAATGTGTTTAAACATATGCATACCAATTTGATTATTTTGAAAATTTTTATTAACAACTAAGTCATAAATAGCTGCATTGAATACACCATCTGATAATGCTCTAGCAAAACCAATGACTTTATTATCATAAATTGCTAAGACTACGTGCGTACTATTCTCGAAAATTTTTCGTATCTTATCTTTATCATGTTTTAACCAACCAACTGATTGATATGTTTCGTAAATTGAATCAATATAGCTTTCATCGAAATAAGTAATTAGTTTAAATTTCATTCAATCCCCCCAATCATCTTTATATTTTATTATACAAACTTATTTAATATCTTTTAAGTTTCAAAAATACGCGAACCAATACCGTTTCATTTATCATTTGCCTACGTTGATTTAATTGAGTGAAATTTATGATTGTGTAATTTAAAAACCGATATAAATAATTCACCCCGAAAATTAGACTTTTAATCTAACACCGGGGTGATTTTTCTTTATAAAAATATTTATTTAGGTTCACCGTGTACTAAAATGCTACTAATAAAGTCAAACGCTTTTTTTATGAAACCTAATACGTCTGTCATTTGATTCCACTCCTTCATTAATATTTAAATTACACTTTTATTGTAAGCACCTGTGGATAAATTTGGCGTTTATTGCGTAATTGCCCATTAACGATGCATATTTGTATGTTTATATATTTCAATTTATATTGTTTTGCATAGAAAGCAATTTTTGTACGTAACTATCCTTCACCTCGTAAACAACAGGATTACTTTTTAACTTAATTAATTTGCTTTCATATTTTTTTATTACCTCATTAACTTTATTTCTTGAATATCCTGCGATATCTTTGACTCCTTTAATAGTAATTCTAGAATATTTACTTCCAAAAATTTTATCTTGAAGTAATATAAAGAGAACATCTGAATCATATTTATTCAATCCTTGTTGATCAAGTGCCTGTGCAAGTCTTTTAATGATTTCTGTATTATTTTCAAACGTTTCTATTATATTATTTTGTCCTTCAATAAGTAATTGCATCATATCATCAATGAAATTTGTTATTTCACCTTTATTAAACAACTGTAAAAAAATAATTATATAAAATTAACATTTTATGCTTATTAATACTTTTTATTATCTTATTCTATTTATGAACAATATTAAAATTACTAGTGATCTTAGATGGTATATAAAGATACTTAATATGATTTATAAAATTCGAAATTGTATAAAGGGTTGGAAAATATATGTCAAAATCTAAATTGAGGTTACTTCTAAATACGTTATATTTTGGATCAATTATACTACTTTGTATTTTTATGTGGTTAACAAATATTCATCTTTTTTCAAAAGTATGGGGAATTATACTTTTTTGGACTTACATTTTCATTTTTCAATTTGCAATCCATCACTTCGCACCAAAGCAGAAAAAACGTGAAGAAGATGACGATAACGATAAATAGCTATAAAACTGTATTATTTAAATATAGTGTATATCATTCGACTACTAAAAATGAGAGGTTTCTACGATGAAATATAGACTAATTGCAGGTATTCTATTTTTAATAATAGTGATCATTGCTACTTTTTATGTTCAGCCAAAGCTTGATTTAAACAATCAATTATCAAATTTAATTTATATTTTAGTACTATTTGCTATTGGCTCTGTATTAGGATATATTAGTCAACGTTTGGATAGAAAATAGCAAATTACTATTTTAGATAATTATACAACCATCTAATTGAGTTTCTTTAGCATTTTTTAGACTATTTTTGTATTTCTATATACTCATACATGCTAGCATCATTTATTTCCCCATCTTATTTAGTATTAGTTAAAATTCAAGAGCGATTATATATTAATATGTTAGTTCTACTAAAGTTTTAATTTTCATCTATCATTATTGACATTAACGCTACGTAATAGATTATGTTTTAGTTATACCAAAGAAATGGAGGAAGATTTGAAATGGATTATTATCAAATGCCAATGTTTAATAAGTTATTAGTCAGTGACATTCAAAAAGCAGCGAAGTGGTATGAAAAAACACTAGGATTTAACAGTGTTTTTAAATTTAGAAATGATAAAAATGAGGTTTTAATGGAGCATCTGAGATTGGAGAAGTATCAAGATATCATGTTAATTTCTAGCGATAATTTCGAAGTTGGTAATGCAACATACTTGAATATTTTGGTTAAAGATATTAATAACTTAGAGAAACATATATCTTCACAATTTATTGTGGAACAACTTGAAGAAAAACCATGGAACGCCAAAGAAATGACTATAAAAGACTTAGACGGTCACTTATTAACACTTACACATTCAAATATAACTGATAAAGATTTTAAAAAATTAATAAAAAAAACTTCAAAGGACTTTTAATTTTTTAATATATGTAGTTAATTTATATGAGACTTTCGCTAATTAGGGGGATACTGAAAAATTGTTAAACATACGAGTGATTATCATTGAGAAGAGTTTGATATAAGCATATCTTTAAATTTAGTCAGCTATTACCAATTTGCTGTAAAGTCTTAAAATATTTATAAAAAAAGGCTATAAAAAATCTATGATGATAGATTTCTTCATAGCCTATTTTAGTATAATTTGCATAATCAGTTATAATTCATATTTACTAGTCATAATTACTAGGTCTACGTATTCTTAACAATTTTTTATCAAAAACTTTTTTAGCAATTTTAGTTAAGTTATTATTTGTAACATCTGATATATGCTCTCTAACAATTTAACCTTTTTTTCTTCTCTTTTCCTTTTTTTGCTAAAGTTTTATCTCTTGATCTTTTACACGTTACATCTCCTAGTACGTTTTGTTCTACAAACGGTAATTTCATTTTTCCTTCTAATTAATTATTTACTTTGTTATTTGATAGCTCTTATTATATCGAACTCTACTACTTTAACTCATTTCATAATATTGATTTTAAGTACTAGAAATCTTAACATGACATTGTGGGAGGGAATAAAATGAAAAAATATCTAACAGCCTTAACTATTTGTTTGGTTTTATTCAACTTATTTTCAATAATTTTCAACGCATTCTTACATATTCCTTATGGAAAGACAATTTTCTTTACTATTTACTTGATTATCATTATAGTATTTTTCTTTATTGATAGAAAAATAGAAAAACAGAATAAAAGGGATAAATAATTATTTCTAATTATCTCAAATCAAGAAAATCCAATTGGTAAATCATTTAATTTCATATAATTTTTTCGTTTATATCTAATAAAATCATAATATAAATAATACGACTATCATTAAAATAATAACGAGTATATCGGCTAGTATAGTATTAACGTCTTTCTCTAAAATATCTGGTATTGCGCCAATACACAAACCTAGAATAAAAGTAAAAGAAAAAATATTGAAAAATAGATGTAGGATTGACCATCCAAACACCAAATTCAATAACCAAGTCAAAATTAATAAAAGTACTGAAAAACCTAATATACTCTTAGATATTGCTTGATATTTTTTATACTTTTTCTCTCTCTTTAAAAACATTCAAAACCTCCTAAAATTATTATTCCTTCTTTTTATTCCTCTTATATATTTTATATATTAAATAAACAAACACAACCATTAGCGTTAATAAATCAAAAGAATGTTTTAGTGCATCTTTCCAAGATTGATTTATCCATAAATAACGTATTAAAAATAAAATTATCGATTGAATAACTGCTATTAAAAAAACATTGATAATGGGACCATCTTTTACTAAATTATATATAATAAGGACAATGCAAATAATAGTTACAATCAGCATTATGATATGAGCCACTATTTAGTACTCCTTAATCAAATTATTAATTTATAAATAAATGTTTCATCTGTATTTTATCAAAAATAGATTAATACATTCGACATCCTACTATCTATTTCTAATAATAGATCAGCAATCATATATTTAGACCTTCGCAATAAAACAAAAAGCTAGAAACCGTTTCATATCAACGTTTCTAGCTTTATATCTAATAATTATTTATATTCTGGAACTACGACTCGCCAACCATGCGTATCTTCTAATTTACCACTTTGGATGCCAGTATATGTGTCGTATAATTTTTTAGTAATTTCTCCTGGCTCGTTATTGTTAATAACGATTTCTCTATCTTCATACTTTAATGTACCGACTGGAGAAATAACTGCTGCTGTACCTGAACCGAATACTTCAGTCAATTCACCTTTGTCGTAAGCTTCGAATAATTCCTCGATTGACACTTTACGTTCTTCAACCTCATAGCCTAACTCTTTAGCTAATTCAATGATTGATTTACGTGTAATACCTGGTAAGATACTTCCATTTAAAGCAGGTGTAACTAATTTACCATTTTCAACGAAGAAGATGTTCATACTACCAACTTCTTCAACATATTTTTGTTCTACACCGTCTAACCATAATACTTGATCATAGCCTAAATTATTAGCATTTGTTTGTGCTAATAAGCTTGCTGCATAGTTACCTGCTACTTTAGCGAACCCTACACCACCACGTACGGCACGAACATATTCATCTTCAACGTAAATTTTAGTTGTTTTTAAAGTGTCTCCGCCATAATATGCTCCTGATGGAGATAAAATGATTAATAATTTGTATTGATGAGATGCTCTTACTCCTAAAATGCCCTCAGTCGCAAATACAAACGGACGGATATATAATGATTGTCCTTCTCCCTCAGGTACCCAATCACGTTCAACGTCTACTAATTGTTTTAAACCTTCTAATAATAATTCTTCATCTACTTTAGGCATTTCTAATCGTGCTAATGAATCATTAATACGTTTGAAGTTTTGGTCTGGTCTAAATAATACAACTTCTCCTTCATGTTTGTATGCTTTTAAACCTTCAAATACCGCTTGTCCATAGTGAAGACCTTGTGCAGCTGGTGAAACTTCAAATGGTGCGTAAGGAACAATTTTTAAATCATGCCAACCTTTATCTACATCATAATCAAAACTTAACATATAATCTGTAAAGTATTGACCGAACCCTAAATTACCTTCTGGTTTTTCTTTAAGCGAGTCGCGTTGTTCAAATTTAACTTTTTCTGACATGATGAAAGCCTCCTAAATAAATCTTAGTTAGTAATAGTATATTAAATTATAGCAATCTCGTAATGTTGATTCAATGAATTTTCTAAAAATTCAAACTAAATACTAAATGTAAACCCTTTCTTTAAAAATAACATACTTTAGTAAATTTTTAATGGCCGTTACTAACTAATTTCGGATAAAAAAGAAAACCTCAAACATTTCGTCTGAGGTTCTGTGTTATATGACTTGTATGACAGTCAAACTTTATTTATTTTGTTCTTTTTCTTCAATTGCTTTTAACATTAATTCAGTCATACCAGCTAAATCGTATTTAGGGTTAAAGCCCCACTCTTTACGAGAATAACTTGTATCAATATTATCTGGCCAGCTATCAGCAATTGCTTGACGTACTGGATCTACTTCATAATCTAATGCGAAGTCAGGATAATGTTTTTGGATTTCAGCTTTAATTTGCTCAGGTTCAAAACTCATAGCACTTAAGTTATAGCCATTACGTGTTACAAGTTTGTCGCTATCTGCTTCCATTAATTTAATAATTGCATCAATTGCATCATCCATATACATCATATCCATGTATGTGTCTTTAGCAATATAGCTTGTGTAACGACCTTTTCTAACCGCTTCAAAATAAATTTCAACAGCATAATCAGTAGTACCGCCACCTGGTTCTTTAACATGAGAGATAAGTCCTGGGAATCTCACACTACGCGTATCGACACCAAATTTTGTGAAATAGTATTGGCATAATAACTCACCTGCAACTTTGTTCACACCATACATTGTAGTAGGTTGTTGAATTGTATTTTGTGGTGTATCTTTCTTAGGCGTTGAATCACCAAATGCACCAATTGAACTTGGTGTGAAGAAATGTAATTCATACGTTCTAGCTGTTTCTAATGCGTTCATTAGACCGCCCATATTTAAATCCCATGCTAATAAAGGATTTTTCTCTGCAGTCGCTGATAATAATGCAGCCATATGCATTAACGTATCTGCTTTAAAGTTCTCAACGATTGCCATCATAGCTTCACGATTTGTAACATCTAATACTTCAAACGGACCATTGTTAACTGGTGAATCTTCTTCCGGCTCTCTAATATCCGTAGCTAATACATTGTCATTTCCGTAAATTTCTCTGCATTTTAATACCAACTCAGTACCAATTTGACCAAGTGCTCCTGTAATTACGATTCTTTCCATAAATAAAAAACTCCCTTTGTGTGTTTACCACGAATGATTGTCCTTTTAGGGTGTACATACTCCCTATTTACATGCTTATTATAATATAAAAGCGCTTTCTTGTATACTCACAAAGTACACTCTTTTAAATTCATT
This sequence comes from Staphylococcus sp. HMSC14D10, assembly GCF_001808125.1. NCBI lineage: Bacteria > Bacillati > Bacillota > Bacilli > Caryophanales > Staphylococcaceae > Staphylococcus > Staphylococcus sp. HMSC14D10. The sequence goes on from NZ_KV792239.1 coordinate 11,438, forward strand.
TTATTTTTGAAAAGTCAGAGATACATACTCTTCATAACGTTATATTTATTAATTGTTTTTAAAATTATTGTAAATAATTTAATGAGTAAGCTTAAGGCTTTGCGACTTATGCTAATATGAGAATGTAAATTTCATCTAATAAAGGAGGCAAATATGAAGCGATATCTTATTCCACTTTTAGTTTTATGTTTTATCGTATTTGGTATTACCACTGGTACCTCTTATGCAGCTGAATCACAGTCAACACAAGCTACTAACACAACAGCTACCGCAGAAGTACCACAATCTGCTTCAAAAGAAGCATTATCAGCTAACATTGAATCAACTAATAAACCTTTATCTCTTGAGTCAAACAACGTTTCACATAATTACCAAGCCACACCTTCGTCTGAAACAACTTCACATCTTAATTTTGAAACGTCTACAACACAAAACACTACTTCAGAGAAGCATAATAATTCATCTCAAGGTTCTGCCTTTTCACAAGAAAAAGCTACACCTGAACCTGCTACAAACGAAAATAATACATCTTCACAAGAAAAAGCATCGTCTGAATCCACTTCAAATGAAAATAATACATCGCAATCCCATGATACGGAGGTGAAACCTTCTCCTTCGACGTCGGAGCAAAGCAAGTCTAAGCAAGTAGAAACTACAAAAGAATCTACTTCCACTAAAGTTAAACAAACACCTCAAGAATCAACTCAACAACAGCAAAAGCGTAATGTTCCAGAATCACAACAATCTACACCTGCTTCAAAGCAAGTATCTAAAAATAGCAATACTACATCAGAACAAGTAGCACCGAAATCTCAACATGTGACTGTCAACAAAAGAATGGCAACTACTTCTAACAACACAAATGAACATACAATTTTACATACAAATGATATTCATGGCCGATTTGTAGAGGATGATGGGAGAGTCATCGGTATGGCTAAAGTAAAAGGTCTTAAAGACAAATATAATCCGGATTTAATGGTGGATTCAGGAGATGCTTTTCAAGGTTTACCTGTTTCTAACAATTCAAAGGGAGAAGAAATGGCCAAAGCTATGAATAGTGTTGGCTATGATGCAATGACTGTCGGAAACCATGAATTTGACTTTGGTTATGATCAATTACTTAAATTGCAGAAACAATTAAACTTCCCTATTGTTTCTTCTAACATCTACAAAAATGGTAAACGCGTATTTGATTCTTCAACTACAGTAACTAAAAACAATGTCCGTTATGGTATCGTAGGTGTCACGACACCTGAAACAAAAACTAAAACGTCGCCTACTGCTGTTGAAGGTGTTGAATTTAAAGACCCATTAACTAGTGTCAAACAAGCCATGAATGAGATTAAAAACAATGTCGATGTATTCGTTATCTTATCGCACTTAGGTGTAGATAAATCGACGCAAAAAACTTGGCGTGGTGATTATTTAATTGATCAACTTACGAAAGACGCTTCATTTAAACAACCTATCTTCGTATTAGATGGTCACTCACATACCGTGATTGATAACGGTGAACATTATGGTACCAATAATCTACTCGCTCAAACTGGTACTGCACTAGCAAATGTAGGACGTGTGGATTTTACTTTTCAAAATCAAAAAGCGTCTGATATCAAAGCATCATTAATCAATGTAGCGGACGCCAAAGAAATCACACCTGACTCACAAATTGATGCACAAACTAAAAAGGCAAATGACGACTTCTTAAAAGAAACATCAACAGTTGTTATACCTAATAATACAGTGACGTTAAATGGTGAACGTGCTCAAGCGCGCACGCAAGAAACAAACCTAGGTAACCTAATTACGGATGCTATGGAAGCATATGCCTCTAAGAATTTCTCACATCATCCTGATTTCGCAATCACTAACGGTGGTGGTATTCGAGCTTCAATTGAAAAAGGTGAGGTTACTGAAAATGACATCATAACAGTGTTACCATTCGGTAATTTAATTTCTCAAATTCAAGTGAAAGGTTCAGATGTTGAAAAAGCATTTGAACACAGTTTAAGTGCTGATACTGAAACTCATGACGGTAAGAAGGTCTTAGGTGCAAATGGAGGATTCTTACAAGTATCTGACTCACTCAGAGTGTATTATGATATCAATAAAGCATCTGGCCAACGCATTAATGCAATCAAGGTACTGAATAAAGAGAATGGAGAATATGAAGATCTAGATCCTAACCGTACTTACTATGTAACTACCAATGACTTCACAGCTAATCAAGGAGATGGCTATGATATGTTTGGTGGACAACGTGAGGAAGGCATTTCTTTAGATGCAGTTGTCGCTCAATATATTAAGAATACAGATTTAAATCAATACAATACCGAAGAACCTGTACGTATCATTAATGGTCTACCGGAAAGTAATGAACAACCAAATACTGGTAAAGAAGATAATGATAATAATCATTCAACTAATGGACAAGATAGCCAACAACAAACACCAGATTCAAACAATGATGACAAAGACAATACCGGTCATATTAATGATAATGATGACAATACTAAAGACGATAAACAAGCTGATTCTTCTAATAAAGATAATGTCATTGAATTCCCTAATAAAGACCATCAAAAAGATAATGACAACGTAATTGAAATCCCAGCTAACAATAATCAAACTCATAATAGCACTGATGATAATATTGTCATTCCAAGCGCTACCGACAAGATGCATACTAACAACATAAAAGGAAATGCAATCGAACATCACCCTACTTCAAACTTAGTGAGTATTTCTAATAACAACAAAGGAACACGAGACCAATTGACTGGTAATGCAAGTCATTCACAACATTGTAAAGATGTCATTAAATTCCCAGTTCAAATGAATCCTAAAGATAATTTTTATAATGAGACACTAATAACTACTAATAGTAATGCTTCTAAAAATTCAAATCTTATGTTTACACAAGAACATGACGCCATCACATCATTACCAAATGCAGGTTTGAAAGATGACAGTTTAGAACATGGTATCGCTATTATATTAGTAGTAGCAGGAACAGGATTAATTTACATCCGAACTCGTAAAAAATCAGCATAATTTCAAATTTAAAACCGTGTAGATGACAGTTAACAATATGTCATTTACACGGTTTATTCATAATTTTGAAAATGTGCAGATAAACACAGTAAGTTCTTTAATGTGAATACTTTAATTTTTAGTGGTCCGGCAGTCTATTTATTTAAAATTACATACTTACACTCGCAATTTCCTCACAATATTAAAGCTACTTCAGCATTATACTTCTTTATTTGCTACTGCTTTTTTATAGAAATAATTAGCAACAACGATATCTACAATTGCTAACCCTACTGATTTAAATAGCGTTACTTCCTTATTATCTTCACGCCCTGAAACTTTACCGGCTACGATGTCCCCTAGTTCACCATGTAATGAATCTTTCGTTATAATTCCTTCTTCTTGAGGTACCTTTAAATCACCAGTTTCTTCCATCGCTGCTTCTACTGATTCAACGACAATTTTATTCGCTACTAACATAGACTCTGATGGTAATTCCTGCATATCTGGTTTAAATGAGCCTACTGCGTTTAAATGAACGCCGGGATGTAATGAATGTGAATATACCGGATGATTAGAATTTGTCGCAGTTACAACAACATCAGCCTCTTCCATCGCATCATCCGCTTCTTCAAAGACTTTTGTCGATACATTATAATTATTAGCTACTTCTTGAGCTAAATGTTCTGCATTTTCCTTAGTACGACTCGAAAAGTGAATTGTATCGATATTTCTAACTGCCATTACTGCAGCAATTAGTCCTTGTGCTTGATCACCAGAACCAATAACACATAGTGTTTTAGCATCTTCACGTGCCAAGTATTTAGTTGCTACTCCAGAGATAGCACCTGTACGAATCTTAGTTAAATAACTACCATCTAATACAGCTAATGTTTCCCCAGTTTCATAATCACTTAATAACACTGATCCTGTAATTGTCTTTTTGTCTTTTTTAGGATTATCTGGCGCAAATGTAACTGTTTTAATACCAACCACTTTAAGATCATCAGATAATGCTGGCATAACTAAATATCTATTACCTTCATTAAACGGTAAGACATACCTTAACGGTGTGTCTGTCTTCCCTCCTGAAAATGCCTTTAATGAATTCGCAACTTCATCAATAACTTTTTTCATGTCTAATAATGATTGCTGGTCTTGTTCATTCAAAACTAACATGTCTGATACCTCCACTTTATATTTAATATCTATTTATCTTTTACCCGTCAAAACACCAAATTGTCATTGTTACATGGCATTATCAATACCATTATTTCAAAAATATGTATATGTTAAGTTAATTTGATTAAAGTATTAATTTAGTATTGTGCTTATATGTTAATGGTGCTATCTTATTACTATAAATAAAAGGCTTGCACAGAAGTGTAGCCTTGAGATTTCATGCTTATTATGAAACTATTTATAAACTTTTGACGCCTAGAGTGGCACGACGAAATCGTTGTGCCACTCTAATTTGCATTATTCATTAATCTTTTAAATTTTTTAGCTAGATTTCACTCTTAAATGTACTAAAAATTTTGATGTGCTTGATTTAAGTGTCTTTTCAGTTGAGTTAGCTTCTGCAAATGTACTCTGAATGATTAAAATATTATATTTGGCTCATCCTCTTTTTCACATTTCAATCCACGAAACCCTCATCATAATAAGTAGCCTTATTATTTAAAAACGCATTCAAACTATGATGATAATAGATTAACTTTTCATCAGCTTCTGGAATCGAGAACCAACCTAATGTCGAAATTTCATCTTTCATTTGTATGTCTGTTGTATAATCCTGAACCTGTGCTTTGAACATGAAAAAAAGTGTATGAACATTCATTTGTGTCGATTTACCCTCATTAACACTTACTATGTCGTTAACTTCAACTAATAATCCTGTTTCTTCTCTAACTTCCCGATTTAGCGCTTCAACTAAAGTTTCACCGTATTCAACTTTGCCACCTGGTAATGACCATCCGCCACCATCCGTATTATAAACTAATAACACGTTCTCCTCTTCATTTTGTATCAATGCATATACTACTTTTAAATCCTTCATTCATCTAACCTTCATTCATTAGGAATTTCAAATCGACTGACCAAATTTCCATTCTTTTTAACGTAAGATTCAATTTCATAACCACCACTATGTTTGATCACTTTTTGAGAGGCAACGTTTTTGGGATTTGTAGTCATTAACACTTTATCTACGCCTATTTCTTTTAGAAAAGCTTTAGCCTCTTTCAGCATCAACGAAGCAATACCTTGTCCTCTACGTGACCTACACACTCCGTAACCTACATGACCACCTATATTTACTAAGCGTTGATTCAAGTAATGACGAATATCGACTGCACCAACAATCACCTCATCCTCGAAACAAAATAATGTTGTCGTCGGTACCCAGCCGTCATCAACTTCAGTACTATTTAGATAGTCTACCATACTCTCAAATGATTCATACCTTGACATGTCTGTGTTTGAAGGCACTATTGGTTCATCATTCACATACCATTCTTGGAGGTACTTCGTTAAAGCATCTTTATCTGCATAACTCAATTGTCTTAAACGTAACACGAGTATCCCTCCTTCTGCACTATAAGCTTATATTGTTTTAGTTTCTCACTTCATATTTTAAAATTATTTGTTATAAATCAATTTTACCAAAATACTAATCTGTTCCTCACATAAAAACAAAGCATAAATTTCAAAATCAGCTTTTTGTCACAATAAAAAGACTGGGACAATGAATATCATCCCAGTCTAAAAATTCTATCTTCTATTTTAATTTATTTAATAGTACCTAATTCTTTACCAACTTTTTCATAAGCAGCAATTGCTTTATCTAACATTTCTTTTGTATGTGCTGCTGTAGGCATGTTTCTTACACGACCTGTACCACGAGGTACTGTTGGGAATACGATAGATTTTACATACACGCCTTCATCTTTAAGACGTTTACTAAATTCTTGAGTTTCTTTTTCATCACCAATAATAACTGGTGTAATTGGTGTTTCTGATTCACCAGTATTGAATCCAAGTTTTTCTAAGCCATCTTTTAAATATTTAGCGTTATCCCATAATTGATCGTGTAATTCAGTAGAAGCCATTAATTTTTTCACAGCTTCTGTAATTGCTTTTGTATCTCCAGGTGCTAAAGAAGTTGAGAATAAGAATGGACGTGATTGAGCTTTTAACCAATCAATTAATTCTTTAGTTCCTGCTACGTAACCGCCAACTACACCGATAGCTTTAGAAAGTGTACCGATTTGGAAGTCAATTTTATCTTGTAGGCCAAAATGTTTAACCGTACCTGCACCTTTACCCATAACGCCTGAACCATGTGCATCATCAACATAAGTAATCAAACCGAATTCTTCAGCAATTTCAACTATTTCTGGTAATTTAGCAACATCTCCATCCATACTGAATACACCATCAGTAATGTACATTACTTTATTATATTGACCAGATTCTACAGCTTCTTTTGCTTTAGCTCTTAAGTCATCCATATCAGAGTGGTTAACACGGATGATTTTAGCTTTAGATAGACGACAACCATCAATAATTGAAGCATGGTTTAATTCATCTGAAAGAATCGCATCGTTTTTGTTCATTACTGCTGAAATAGCTGCCATGTTACAGTTGAAACCTGATTGATAAGCGATAGCTGCTTCAGTACCTTTGAATTTAGCTAAAGTCTCTTCTAATTCATCGTGTAGGTCTAATGTACCGTTGATTGAACGTACGGCACCAGCACCAACACCGTGTGAATCGATAGCATGTTTAGCAGCAGATTTTAAATCTTCATTTGTCGCTAGTCCTAAGTAGTTGTTTGATGATAAGTTAATATATTGTTTCCCATTGATTGTGATTTCTGGACCATTAGCACCTTCGATAGAATCGATTTCGTTATATAATCCATTATCTTTTAAATATTGAATATTTTCTTCTAAGAAATTGTGTAGTGATTGAACCATATTCATATCCCCTTTGTATTTTTTATATCAACATAATCATAACTGATTTTCCTTCAACATGAAAGCACTATCATTCCAATAAATTCAATATATTGCATATTCTTCACCTCATGTACAATTGTTCATACAACATGTAATTTTCATTTCATTTTTCAAAAAATAAATAATTAAACTATTGAGTTGTATTAGAATTTGGTATACTAAAATTCATAATAATTAGGAAGAAGTGGTTAATGTGTTAGATTGGTTTCAATTAGCCAGTAATAAGGAAAATAGAATGATACAGATGCGCCGATATATGCATCAATATCCTGAACCTTCTTTCGAGGAAACTTGGACGCATAATTATATTCTAAATCAGCTCAGTCATCTTGATTGCGAGATCGAATCACCTATTGGGCGTAATGGTATTAAAGCAACGTTTAAAGGAAAAGAAAATGGCCCTACTGTGGCCTTTCGCGCTGACTTTGATGCTTTGCCGGTACAAGAACTTAACGATGTACCCTATAAATCTAAAAATGATGGATTAATGCATGCATGTGGTCATGACGGACATACAGCAATTTTATTAGGTGTCGCTGAAATTGTGCATGAACACCGTCATTTATTAAAAGGAAATGTGGTCTTTATCTTCCAATATGGTGAGGAAATTATGCCTGGTGGTTCTCAAGAAATGATTGATGATGGTTGCTTAAATGGTGTAGACAAAATTTATGGTACACATTTATGGAGTGGTTATCGTACTGGTACAATATATTCCAGACCTGGTGCTATTATGGCATCACCAGATGAGTTCTCAGTTACAATTAAAGGTAAAGGTGGACATGGTGCTAAGCCACATGAAACCATTGACCCTATCGTCATCATGGCAGAGTTTATCCTAAGTGCGCAAAAGATCATCTCTAGAACAATTGATCCTGTAAAAGAAGCAGTGCTCACATTCGGAATGATTCAAGCAGGATCATCGGATAGTGTTATTCCTGATAGTGCCTTTTGTAAAGGAACTGTGCGAACATTCGACACAGAACTTCAAACTCATATACACAATAAAATGGATAAGTTATTACAAGGACTTGCGTTAGCAAACGACATAACTTATGACTTGGAATACATTCGTGGTTATTTACCTGTACATAATCATGTAAATGCATATGAAGTTGTTAAACAAGCAGCGAATGATTTACATTTACGTTTTAATGAATCTGAATTAATGATGATTGGTGAGGATTTCTCTCACTATTTAAAAGTACGTCCAGGTGCTTTTTTCTTAACTGGCTGTGGTAATCCAGACAAAGGCATAACAGCACCACATCATAACCCTCACTTTGACATCGATGAGTCTGCATTTAAGTATGCAGCTAGTGAGTTTTTAAAAATTTTAGAAATTGAACAAGTATTTTAAAATTGAATAAATTTATTTAGATTCTGTATGTCTATGATTACTTTTATATTGAGTTGATCATAGGCATTTTTTATTATTATTAAAAATGAGATTGAAAAAGCATAATCTGAAAACTAGAAATAAGATTAAAATGTAAATATGACATTTACAAAAATAAAAAAAGACTCCCAATAGGGAGTCTCATTAAGAAATAAGGAATAATTAAAATTATTCGAAGATTTCAGTTACAACGCCTGATCCTACAGTACGTCCACCTTCACGGATTGAGAAACGAGTACCGTCTTCAATCGCGATAGGAGCGATTAATTCTACTGTCATTTCAACGTTGTCGCCAGGCATAACCATTTCTGTACCTTCTGGTAAGTTAACAACACCAGTTACGTCAGTAGTACGGAAATAGAATTGTGGACGATAGTTTGTGAAGAATGGAGTGTGACGTCCACCTTCGTCTTTAGATAAAACGTATACGTCTGCTTTGAATTTTGTGTGAGGTGTGATTGAACCTGGAGCAGCTAATACTTGACCACGTTGTACGTCTTCACGAGCAACACCACGTAATAATGCACCGATGTTGTCACCAGCTTCAGCGTAGTCTAATAATTTACGGAACATTTCTACACCAGTAACAGTTGTTTTAGAAGTGTCATGGATACCAATGATTTCAACTTCTTCACCAACTTTGATTTGACCACGTTCAACACGGCCTGTAGCAACAGTACCACGACCAGTGATTGAGAATACGTCCTCAACTGGCATCATGAATGGTTTGTCAGAATCACGTTCTGGAGTTGGAATGTAATCATCAACTGCTTGCATTAATTCTAAGATTTTTTCTTCGTATTGAGCATCGCCTTCTAAAGCTTTTAATGCTGAACCAGCGATTACAGGTACATCGTCACCTGGGAAGTCGTATTCAGATAATAAGTCACGTACTTCCATTTCAACTAATTCTAATAATTCTTCATCGTCAACCATGTCAACTTTGTTTAAGAATACTACTAATGCCGGCACACCAACGTTACGTGATAAAAGAATGTGTTCACGAGTTTGTGGCATTGGACCGTCAGCAGCAGATACTACTAAGATACCGCCATCCATTTGAGCAGCACCAGTGATCATGTTTTTAACATAGTCAGCGTGTCCTGGGCAGTCAACGTGAGCATAGTGACGTTTGTCAGTTTGATACTCGATGTGTGCAGTATTGATTGTGATACCACGTTCTTTTTCTTCTGGAGCGTTGTCAATCATGTCATATGATTGTGCTACAGTGTCACCATTTTTAGCTAATACAGTTGCGATAGCAGCTGTTAAAGTAGTTTTACCATGGTCAACGTGACCGATAGTACCAATATTGGCATGTTCTTTTGAGCGATCAAATTTTTCTTTTGCCATTATTAAATCTCTCCTATTCTAGTAAAAGTTATTTCAATATTATCTCTCATGATAGTTTCTCACCATCATGAGACATAATGATTGTTAGAATTCATAATTCATTTATAATGCATTTTCAGTAAAAAATCAATTCATAAAGATGTTCACTTAATTAATAAGCTTACGCTGTATTTTACCTAGAAATTCTAGCTAAAACAAGTTTAATTATTCACCTTTATTTTTTTTGATGATATCATCAGCAATTGATTTTGGAACTTCTGCATAGTGATCGAAGTACATAGTGTAAGTACCGCGACCTTGAGTGTTAGAACGTAATGAAGTTGCGTAACCGAACATTTCTGAAAGTGGTACATAAGCGTTAACAACTTGTGCATTACCACGAGGTTCCATACCATCAACACGTCCACGACGAGCTGTTACGTCACCCATGATATCGCCCATGTATTCTTCAGGCATTTCGATTGTTACTTTCATCATTGGTTCTAAGATAACTGGATCACATTTTTTAGCAGCTTCTTTAAGTGCTAATGATGCAGCAATTTTGAAGGCCATTTCAGATGAATCGACATCATGGTATGAACCATCAAATAATTTAGCTTTAACATCGATTAATGGATAACCAGCTAATACACCGTTTTCCATAGCATCTTTAAGACCAGCTTCAACTGATGGAATGTATTCACGAGGAACTACACCACCAACGATAGCGTTTTCGAATTCGAAACCTGCGCCAGTTTCATTTGGTGTGAATTCAATGTGAACATCACCGTATTGACCACGACCACCAGATTGACGAGAGAATTTACCTTGAACTTGTGCAGATTGCTTGAATGTTTCACGATATGAAACCATTGGCGCACCTACATTACATTCAACGTTGAATTCTTTCTTCATACGGTCAACTAAGATGTCTAAGTGTAACTCACCCATACCACCGATGATAACTTGTCCAGTTTCTTCATCTGTGTGTGCATGGAAAGTAGGGTCTTCTTCTTGTAATTTAACTAAAGCTTGAGTCATTTTATCTTGGTCAGCTTTAGATTTTGGTTCTACTGATAAGTGGATAACTGGTTCAGGGAATTCCATTGATTCTAAGATAATGTCATTCTTTTCACCACATAATGTGTCACCAGTACCTGTATCTTTAAGACCAACTGCAGCAGCGATATCGCCTGAGTAAACAGTGTCGATTTCTTGACGTGAGTTAGCATGCATTTGTAATAAACGACCTACACGTTCACGTTTGTCTTTAGTTGAGTTCTTAATGTAAGAACCTGATGTTAAAGTACCTGAATATACACGGAAGAAAGTTAATTTACCAACGTAAGGGTCAGTCATAACTTTGAATGCTAATGCAGCAAATTCAGCTGAATCGTCTGGTTTAGCAATTACTTCTTCTTCAGGATTTTCAGCACGATGGCCTACGATTGGTTTAACATCTAAAGGTGATGGTAAGTAGTCAATTACTGCGTTAAGCATTAATTGAACACCTTTGTTTTTGAATGCTGTACCGCAAAGTACTGGGTAGAATTCTACGTCAGTAGTTGCTTGACGAATTGCATCTTTTAACTCTGCTACTGAAATTTCTTCATCACCAAGATATTTTTCCATTAATTCATCGTTAGTTTCTGCAACTGCTTCGATTAAATTAGAACGAGCTTCTTCTGCTCTTTCTTTGTGATCTTCAGGAATTTCAATTTCTTCAATTTCAGTTCCTAAGTCATTAGTATATTTGTAGCATTTCATTTCTACTAAGTCGATGATAGCTTCAAATTCGTCTTCGGCACCAATTGGTAATTGGATAGGTGCAGCGTTAGCATCTAAACGATCATGTAATGTACTTACAGAATAGTCGAAGTTAGCGCCTAATTTATCCATTTTGTTTACGAATACGATACGAGGTACACCATAAGTTGTAGCTTGACGCCAAACTGTTTCAGTTTGAGGTTCTACACCTGATTGAGCATCAAGTACAGTAACCGCACCATCAAGTACACGTAAAGAACGTTCAACCTCAACAGTGAAGTCTACGTGTCCTGGAGTATCGATAATGTTTACACGGTGGCCATCCCATTGAGCTGTTGTAGCAGCTGATGTGATTGTAATACCACGGTCTTGTTCTTGTTCCATCCAGTCCATTTGTGAAGCACCTTCGTGTGTTTCACCAATTTTGTGGATACGACCTGTATAGTAAAGAATACGTTCAGTCGTAGTTGTTTTACCAGCATCAATGTGAGCCATGATACCGATGTTACGAGTGTTTTTCAAAGAAAAGTCTCTAGCCATTGTTTTTCTCCTTCCAGTAATTACTGAATAAGTACTATTGAATATGGCGATGCCCTAAGCATGAGCCATCTTATTTGGTAAACCAATGTGACGGAACACACTCAGGGTTAAAGCTTTAATCTTACCAGCGGTAGTGAGCGAATGCTTTGTTCGCTTCTGCCATTTTGTGAGTGTCCTCACGTTTCTTAACGGCACCACCTGTGTTATTAGCAGCATCTAAGATTTCGTTAGCTAAACGATCTTCCATAGTTTTTTCACCACGAAGACGAGCGTAGTTAACTAACCAACGTAACCCTAGTGTAGTACGACGTTCTGGGCGAACTTCAACTGGTACTTGATAGTTTGAACCACCCACACGACGGGCTTTTACTTCTAATACTGGCATAATGTTGTTAATTGCTTCTTCAAATACTTCTAAAGCATCACGACCACTGCGTTGTTCTACAAGGTCAAATGCTGAATAAAGAATTCTTTGTGCTGTTCCGCGTTTACCATCTAACATAATTTTGTTGATCAATTTTGTAACTAATTTAGAGTTATGAATTGGATCTGGTAATACGTCTCTTTTAGGTACTGATCCTTTACGAGGCATAATTAAAATCCTCCCTTCCTATTATAGTATATTATTAAAAATTGAAATTAAAATTTACACAATCTTAAACTTAATTTTTAGGTTTTTTAGTTCCGTATAATGAACGGCCTTGTCTACGTCCGTCAACACCTGAAGTATCAAGTGCACCACGTACGATGTGGTAACGCACACCAGGTAAGTCTTTTACACGTCCACCACGTACAAGTACTACACTGTGTTCTTGTAAGTTATGGCCGATACCAGGGATGTATGCGTTGATTTCAATATTGTTTGATAAACGCACACGTGCATATTTACGTAACGCTGAGTTAGGTTTTTTAGGTGTCATAGTACCTACACGAGTACAAACACCACGTTTTTGAGGTGAATTTAAGTTAGTAAATTGTTTCTTTTTACTATTAAAACCTCTGTTTAAAGCTGGTGAATCTGATTTTTTAGATTTGCTTTGTCTAGGTTTACGTACTAATTGGTTAATAGTTGGCATTGAAATGTCCTCCTCTCTTCACTTTTTAATTCCACACATCCAGGTGGTTCATTTTTAGGTTAAATAAAATTTAGTAAGCAATATACTTACTAATTCTCATTCAATAACGCAACAATTGTTGCATTAACATTAATACCTACATAACTTCCTAAAGCATGCTTACTTTGAAAATAAGTAATAGGCATATTTTTATGATTGATTAAACTAAATACGTGAGCTAACAAATGTACCTCAACGTCTTGAGCAATAATCAAAGATGCAACTTGATCTCTATTTAACGCTTTAAGCGTTTCTTTAAGACCAACTACATAGTGTTGTTTGTTAAAGCGTGCAACTTTTTCATTAGACATTAAAATATCCTCCAAAGTTCTGCTTGCATCAACCTTTACAATAATAACACTTAAATCAGCATTAAGTCAACATATTTTGCAGACTTTTTACTAATTATAAAAAATAAAGAACGAGAACGAGACTATCGTCTTAAAAGATTGATAAGTCCCGTCTCGTAGATATTGAAATGAATATAAATTCAGTGTTATTTCATTTATTATTCAATGATTTCTGCTTCTTCAGTTTCAGTAACTGGTGTTTCAGCTTTATCATATTTAACGTCACTATAACGTCTCATACCAGTACCAGCTGGAATTAACTTACCAATAATAACGTTTTCTTTAAGTCCAAGTAAGTCGTCGCGTTTACCTTTGATTGCTGCATCTGTAAGTACACGAGTTGTTTCTTGGAATGATGCTGCTGATAAGAAGCTTTCAGTTTCAAGAGAAGCTTTTGTAATACCAAGCAATACTGGTTTAGCAGTTGCTGGACGTTTACGTTCTTTAAACGCTTCTCTGTTTGCATCTGTGAAGCTATGAATGTCAACCAATGAACCAGGTAATAACTTAGTATCACCAGCTTCGATGATTCTAACTTTACGTAACATTTGTCTTACCATTACTTCTACGTGTTTATCGTCAATTTCTACACCTTGCATACGATAAACTTTTTGAACTTCTTTAAGTAAGTAGCTTTCAGTCGCATTTAAACCAGCAACAGCTAGGAAGTTCTTAGGTTCGATTGAACCTTCAGTTAATACTTCACCACGTTCAACTGATTGACCGACTTCTACTTTTAATCTAGAAGTACCTGAAGCTAAGTAAGATCTTGTTTCATTAGCACCTTTAACAACAATTTCTTGTTGGCGATCTTTTGCTAATTTAATATCTTCAACGACACCTTCGATTTCAGTAATCACAGCTTGACCTTTTGGATTACGTGCTTCGAAGATCTCTTGGATACGTGGAAGACCTTGAGTGATATCGCTACCTGCTACACCACCTGTATGGAATGTACGCATTGTAAGTTGGGTACCAGGTTCACCGATTGATTGGGCAGCGATTGTACCAACTGCTTCACCCACTTCAACTTTTTCACCAGTAGCAAGGTTCTTACCGTAACATTTTTCACATACACCGTGACGTGTGTTACATGTAAATGCTGAGCGGATGTACATTTGTTCAATGCCGGCATCAGTGATTTTCTTAGCAATTTCAGCAGTGATTAATTCGTCTGGACGGATGATGATTTCATCAGTTTCAGGATGACGAATTGTTTCTTTAGAATAACGTCCTTCAATACGTTCGATGAATGGTTCGATCATTTCTGTACCTTCTTTGATATCAGAAACTAGTAAGCCGCGGTCTGTGCCACAGTCTTCTTCACGAACAATAACGTCTTGAGCAACGTCAACAAGACGACGAGTAAGGTAACCAGAGTCAGCTGTTTTAAGGGCTGTATCAGCAAGACCTTTACGCGCACCGTGTGTAGAGATGAAGTATTCTAACACTGTTAAACCTTCACGGAATGAAGATGTGATTGGTAACTCAATAATTTTACCTGATGGTGCGGCCATTAAACCACGCATACCAGCTAATTGTGTAAAGTTAGATGCGTTACCACGTGCACCAGAATCACTCATCATGAAGATTGGATTTGTTTTCTCAAGAGATTGCATTAATTCGCCTTGAATTTGATCTTTGGCATCTGTCCAAATTTCAACAACGGCATTATAACGTTCATCTTCAGTAATTAAACCACGATTAAATTGTTTAGATACACGTTCTACTAATTTTTCGTGCTCATCTAAAATGTCTTGTTTATCTGGAAGTACAACAATATCTGCTACACCAACAGTGATTCCAGCTTTAGATGAGAATTTGAAACCTAAATCTTTCATACGGTCAAGCATCATAGATGTATCAGTGATACTGAATCTATTGAAGACTTCGGCAATAATATTACCTAAGAATTTTTTATTGAATGGTTCAATAAGTTCTTGTTCTTCAAAGTATGCTTTAAGTCCACCTTCACCTAATTGAGTTGGATCAATAAAGTATTTGTCAGGTGTTTTACCTTCAAGATTTGTTTGACTAGGTTCATTGATGAATGCGAATGAATCAGGAATGATTTCATTGAAAATTATTTTACCTACTGAAGTAGCTAAAATTTTGTTGTTTTGAGCTTCTGTGAATGTAGGGTTGTTAAATGATTTCGCATGTACACCAATACGAGTGTGTAAATGAACATAGCCATTTGCATAAGCTTTAAGCACTTCGTTTGTATCATTAAAGATAGTACCAGTGTTCACTGCATCTTTACGTTCTAATGTTAAGTAATAGTTACCTAATACCATATCTTGTGATGGTGTTACGACTGGTTTACCATCTTTAGGGTTCAAGATGTTTTGAGCAGCTAACATTAACATACGTGCTTCAGCTTGTGCTTCTTTAGATAAAGGAACGTGAACGGCCATTTGGTCACCGTCAAAGTCCGCGTTGTAAGCTGTTGTTACAAGTGGGTGTAGACGGATAGCACGACCTTCAACTAATGTAGGTTCGAATGCTTGGATACCTAATCTGTGAAGTGTAGGTGCACGGTTAAGTAATACAGGGTGTTCTCTAATTACATCTTCCAATACGTCCCATACTTCATCGTCCATACGCTCAATTTTACTTTTAGCATTTTTGATGTTAGTAGCAATTTCACGTTGAACTAATTCCTTCATTACGAATGGCTTGAACAATTCAAGCGCCATTTCTTTAGGTAATCCACATTGATACATTTTTAAGCTTGGACCAACAGCGATAACTGAACGACCTGAATAGTCAACACGTTTACCAAGTAAGTTTTGACGGAAACGACCTTGTTTACCTTTCAACATATGTGAAAGTGATTTCAATGGTCTGTTACCTGGACCAGTAACTGGACGACCACGACGACCGTTATCGATTAAAGCATCAACTGCTTCTTGCAACATACGTTTTTCGTTTTGAACGATGATGCCAGGAGCACCTAAGTCTAATAAACGTTTTAAACGATTATTACGGTTAATAACACGACGGTATAAATCATTTAAATCACTTGTTGCGAAACGTCCTCCATCTAACTGAACCATTGGACGGATTTCAGGTGGAATAATTGGAAGTACGTCTAAAATCATCCACGCTGGATTATTACCAGAGTTTCTGAATGATTCAACAACTTCTAAACGTTTAATCGCACGTGTCAATCTTTGACCAGTTGCAGATTCTAATTCGTCACGTAATGATTTTAATTCTTCGTCTAAGTTAATTTCTTCTAATAGGTCTTTAATACCTTCAGCACCCATTTTAGCTACAAATTGACCTGGGTATTTATCATAATATTCTCTGAATTCAGCTTCAGATAATAATGATTTTTTCTCTAAGCCTGTTGGACCTGGATCTACTACAACATATGAAGCGAAATAAATAACTTCTTCTAATGCTCTAGGAGACATGTCTAATAAAAGACCCATACGACTTGGAATACCTTTGAAATACCAAATATGTGAAACTGGAGCAGCTAATTCAATGTGTCCCATTCTTTCACGACGTACTTTAGATTTAGTTACTTCTACACCACATCTGTCACAAACCATGCCTTTGTAGCGTACACGTTTGTACTTACCACAACTACATTCCCAGTCTTTTGTAGGTCCAAAAATTCTTTCACAGAAAAGACCATCTTTTTCTGGTTTCAATGTACGATAGTTGATTGTTTCTGGTTTTTTTACTTCACCGTATGACCATGAACGGATTTTTTCAGGTGAGGCTAAACCGATTTTCATATAATGGAAATTATTTACATCAATCAAGGAGCCTACCTCCTTCAATTTAGATTAGCTGTGCTATTTGATTGATTTACATCTATTGAAACTAAAACAAGTCATATGATTGTAGGGAAGAAATCAGCACGATTAGCTTATTTTAAGTTTAAATCGAACTGAGTTTCTAACCCCTTACTTTTTTTATAACTTCAAATTCTAATTAGTCAGTAGTTTCTTTTTGAGTTTCAGGAACATCTTTTTGTTGTAAATCTACTTTGCGCTCAGTTGCATCTTCATCATCAACATCAGCCATTTCGATTTCATTATCTTGTTCATCCATAACTTTGACATCTAAACCTAAACTTTGCAATTCTTTCATCAATACGCGGAATGATTCTGGAACACTTGGTCTAGAGATGTTTTCACCTTTAACGATAGCTTCGTAAGTTTTAACACGTCCTACTGTATCGTCAGATTTGTAAGTTAAGATTTCTTGTAATGTGTAAGCAGCACCATATGCTTCTAGTGCCCATACCTCCATCTCACCGAAACGTTGTCCACCGAATTGTGCTTTACCACCAAGCGGTTGTTGTGTAACTAGTGAGTATGGACCAGTTGAACGAGCGTGTAATTTATCGTCAACCATGTGTGCAAGTTTAAGCATGTACATAACACCAACAGAAATACGATTATCAAATGGTTCACCAGTTCTACCATCGTATAAGACTGTTTTACCGTCACGAGCCATACCTGCTTCTTCGATTGTTGACCATACATCATCATCGTTCGCACCATCGAATACTGGAGATGCAACATGGATGCCTAAGTTTTTAGCAGCCATACCTAAGTGTAATTCTAATACTTGTCCGATGTTCATACGAGATGGTACACCAAGTGGGTTTAACATGATATCAATTGGACGTCCATCTGGTAAGTAAGGCATATCTTCTTCAGGTACAATCTTAGAGATAACCCCTTTGTTACCATGACGACCACACATTTTGTCCCCAACATGGATTTTACGTTTTTGTACGATGTATACACGTACTAATTGGTTAACGCCTGGAGATAAAGTATCATCGCCTTCTTCACGATTAAACACTTTAACATCTAGAACGATACCACCAGCTCCGTGAGGTACACGTAATGATGTATCACGTACTTCACGTGCTTTTTCACCGAAGATAGCGTGTAATAATCTTTCTTCAGCTGTTAATTCAGTCACACCTTTAGGCGTTACTTTACCTACTAAGATGTCACCGTCTTTAACTTCAGCACCAACGTAGACAATACCACGATCATCTAAGTTTTTAAGTGCATTTTCTGAAACGTTTGGAATATCACGAGTGATTTCTTCAGGTCCTAGTTTAGTATCACGGGCTTCTGATTCATATTCTTCAATATGAATTGAAGTATAAACGTCATCTTTAACTAGACGTTCACTCATAATAACAGCATCCTCATAGTTGTAACCGTCCCAAGTCATGAAACCAACGACAACGTTACGACCTAATGCCATTTCACCTAATTCCATTGATGGTCCGTCAGCTAAAATTTCATTATATTCAACGACATCGCCAACTGAAACAATTGGACGTTGGTTGTAACAAGTACCAGTGTTTGAACGTTTGAATTTAGCTAATGGATAACGATCTAATTCACCTTCATGTTCAGTACCGTTTTCTTCTACTAAACGACGAACTAAGATTTCTTTAGATTCAACATGTTCAACGCGACCTCTATATTTAGCTGTAATTGCAGCGCCTGAGTCACGTGCAGCAACATGTTCCATACCTGTACCAACAAATGGTGCTTCTGTGTTCATCAATGGTACTGCTTGACGTTGCATGTTTGCACCCATTAATGCACGGTTAGAGTCATCATTTTCAAGGAAAGGAATACATGCTGTCGCAGCTGAAACTACTTGTTTAGGAGATACGTCCATGTAGTCCATTTTCTCTTTAGCCATAACTGTGTTATTACCACGGAAACGACATACGACTTCATCATCTAAGAAACGACCATTTTCATCTAAGCGAGAGTTCGCTTGAGCAACTACATAGCTATCTTCTTCATCAGCTGTTAAGTAGTCGATTTGATCTGTAATAGAGTTAGTGTCTAAGTCTACTTTACGATATGGTGTTTCAATGAAACCAAATTCATTCACACGTGCATAACTTGATAATGAGTTAATCAAACCAATGTTTGGTCCCTCTGGAGTCTCGATTGGACACATACGACCATAGTGAGAGTAGTGAACGTCACGTACTTCCATTTGAGCACGTTCGCGTGTTAAACCACCAGGTCCTAATGCAGAAAGACGACGTTTATGCGTTAACTCAGCTAATGGATTGGCTTGGTCCATGAATTGTGATAATTGAGAGCTACCGAAGAACTCTTTAATTGACGCAATAACTGGACGGATATTAATTAATTGTTGCGGTGTGATAGAGTCTGTGTCTTGAATTGACATTCTTTCACGTACAACACGTTCCATTCTTGATAAACCGATACGGAATTGGTTTTGTAATAATTCACCAACTGAACGTAAACGACGGTTTCCTAAGTGGTCAATATCATCTGTATAACCAATGCCATTTAACAAGTTAAAGAAATAACTCATTGAAGCAATAATATCTGCTGGTGTAATACATTTAACTTCTGAATCTGGTAATGCATTACCAATTACAGTAGTCGTACGACCTTCTTCATCATTTGGTACGTAAACTTTGATTGATTGAATCTCAACAGGTTCATCAATAACTGTACCTTCTAATTCAAACACTTCACTATTAGCATTTGTTTCTAAAACTTCCATAATTTCGTCTAATTTACGACGGTCTAAAACTGTACCTTCTTCGGCAACAATTTCACCTGTTTCGCTATTAACGATTGGTTCTGCTAATTTTTGGTTAAATAAACGGTGTTTTAAGTGTAATTTTTTATTAGCTTTGTAACGACCAACACTTGCTAAATCATAACGTTTAGGGTCGGAAAAAGCGTGAATAAAGTAAACTTTTCGCATTTTCAACTGTTGGTGGCTCACCAGGACGTAAACGTTCGTATATTTCTAATAATGCTTGCTCAGTATTTTCAGTGCCATCTTTTTCAAGCGTATTACGTAAATATTCACTGTCTCCTAATAAATCAATAATTTCTTGATCATTTGAGAAGCCTAAAGCACGTAATAATACTGTTAATGGTAATTTACGCGTTCTATCAATACGTACATAAACTACATCTTTAGCATCTGTTTCATATTCTAACCATGCACCACGGTTAGGGATAATTGTCGCATCATAGTTTTCACGACCGTTTTTGTCAATTTTTTCATTGAAATAAACGGATGGTGAACGTACTAATTGAGACACGATTACACGTTCTGCACCATTGATTACGAATGTGCCTGTATCTGTCATTAATGGGAAGTCACCCATAAATACTTCTTGTTCTTTAACTTCGCCAGTTTCTTTGATTATTAGACGTACTTTAACACGAAGAGGTGCAGCATAAGTAGCGTCACGGTTTTTTGATTCTTCTAAATCATATTTTGGTTCACCTAATCGATAATCTACAAACTCTAAAGAAAGGTTACCTGTGAAATCTTCAATTGGAGAAATATCACGGAACATTTCTAATAAACCTTCTTTTAGGAACCAGTCGTAAGATTTAGTTTGAATTTCTATTAAGTTTGGTAATTCTAATACTTCTGAAATTCTCGCATAATTTCTACGTTTACGATGTCTTCCATATTGGACAACTTGACCTGCCAAACAGATTCACCCCTCAAATATTGTGTGATGAACCAATACGCGTAAAATCGTATAACAAGACAAAAAGAAAACGGCAACACAGTTGATGACACCATTTTCGATTCTACATTTATTCTTGTTTATCGTACTCTTTTCGCGTAAAAGTACACACTTATTGAACATAAATTTTTACATTTTATAACTATATCAGAATACGACTTTGAAATCAACCTTTTCGGCTTTTCAATATATAGTACCCTTTATTCTTGTTAACAACTTCGACATTATTGAAAATTTCTTCCATTTTCTTTTTAGCAGAAGGCATACCTTGTTTCTTTTGAATCACAACGTACAACTCACCTTGTGAATTTAACTGTTGATATGCTTCTTCAAAAATACGATGAACAACTTCTTTGCCAGCTCTAATGGGAGGATTGGTTAGTACATAATCAAAATGACTATCCTTTAGTTGTGATAAACCATCACTTTCTTTGATAATGACGTTATCAATTTGATTTGCTTTTTTATTCTTTTCAGCAAGATTTAAGGCACGATGATTCACATCAACCATAGTAACTTGATGATGTGGCGAAACTTTTGCAATCATTAATCCTATCGGACCATACCCGCATCCGACATCAGCAATCGTCTTACTTGGTCCAGGACGATGCTCGTTTAAAAATGTTTGTACTAACGTATCTGATCCAAAATCTACTTGTGCTTTTGAGAACACACCTGCATCTGTAGTTAAATTTAATTGATGGGAATGATAATGATATTGAATGACTCTTTCATCACTTTGTACATTTGGATTTTCATCATAATAGTGTCCCATAACGTCACCTCTTTTTTCATTGTTCATCTTTATTTTACTAGAAAATGAAGTAAAAACCCCGTTATCGTGATAACGGGGTTTTAATTTCTCAAAGAATTCGGGTTACTTCTGATAATGCATTATTAATACATCAAAAACACATAACCTTCGATATTAAGTTAAGATACTAGAATTATTTTAATTCTACAGTAGCTCCAACTTCTTCTAATTGTTCTTTAAGTTTTTCAGCTTCTTCTTTAGCAACGCCTTCTTTGATTACTTTAGGTGCGTTATCTACTAATTCTTTAGCATCTTTTAAGCCTAAGCCAGTTGCTTCTTTAACTGCTTTAACAACTTTGATTTTTGAAGATCCAGCTGAAGTTAACTCAACGTCAAATTCAGTTTTTTCTGCTGCTGCGTCTCCGCCACCAGCTGCACCAGCTGCTGCTACAGGAGCTGCTGCTGTTACACCAAATTCTTCTTCAATTGCTTTTACTAAATCGTTTAATTCTAATACTGACATTTCTTTAATTGCTTCAATGATTTGTTCTTGATTAGCCATTTTATATTTCCTCCAATTATTTTAATTTTTTATGCGCAATTATTCAGCGCTTTCTTCTTTTTGTTCTCCAACAGCTTTAACCGCATAAGCGAAGTTGCGTACTGGAGCTTGTAATACTGATAAAAGCATAGAAACAAGACCATCGTGTGAAGGTAATGAACCAACAGTTTTAACTTCTTCTGCTGAAATAACGCTACCTTCCATAACGCCTGTTTTGATTTCTAAAGCTTCATGTTCTTTAGCAAATCCTGCGATAACTTTCGCTGGTGCTACTACATCTTCAGTTGAAGTTGCAACAGCTGTAGGACCTGTTAAGAATTCATCTAAGCCTTCGATACCTGCTTGTTCAGCTGCACGACGAACCATAGTGTTTTTGTAAACTTTGTACTCAACACCAGCTTCACGTAATTGTGAACGTAGTTCAGTTACTTCTGCAACTGTTAAGCCACGGTAGTCAACGATAACAGTTGAAA
This sequence comes from Staphylococcus sp. HMSC14D10, assembly GCF_001808125.1. Lineage (NCBI taxonomy): Bacteria > Bacillati > Bacillota > Bacilli > Caryophanales > Staphylococcaceae > Staphylococcus > Staphylococcus sp. HMSC14D10. The sequence goes on from NZ_KV792239.1 coordinate 34,331, forward strand.
CTGAATTTTTAAGTTGTTCAGCAATAACATCAACTTGTTGTTTTTTAGCTTCGATAATAGCAGACATTCAGACACCTCCATTTTTATTTTTGGTGCTTTTTAAATTTCTCAATAAAAAAAGCACTTTCTACCCACGGCAAAAAGCGCTTGAAAGATCATTTTTATGATCACACGTTCAAGTCAATTTTAGCCTCGGCAGGATAATTTTTAAGTTATACTATAACTCCTACTGTCTTAGGTAAAATAATCACAATAAATAATATAACCTCATTATTGTAATATGTCAATCACTTTTCCAATTTTTTCTATAAATGAGATAAAGTTATTACTTCTCTATCGACTAATTATTTCTTCGCCATCATATATGAAGACATAGACTTCAATATGTTCGGAATAAATAAATTCCATTTATAGATTACATCATGTTCACACAAAAGTTATTTCTGTATATACATAACAATAACCTGTGACATTCGAAAGTCACAGGTTCTATAATTAAATAAGTTTACACTTAATTAGGCTCTATAATAAATTGGACTGATGACTAAA
>NZ_KV792240.1:0-56476 GCF_001808125.1 Staphylococcus sp. HMSC14D10
TCGTAGAAAACGGAATCAGTGTTTTAGGTAAAATTTTCGGCTTCTAATTTGAAATTTTAATTATCATGGACCAGGGCAAGCGCTCTGGTCTTTTTTAATTTATAAATATATTTCTGTTAAAATAGATTTTAGAAAATAAACGTTAAGGATGAAAATATGAAATATAATACAATATTATTAGACTTCGATGATACATTAGTTGATTTTTATGATGCTGAAGATAAAGCTTTTCACAATATGGCCAAACATTATCATCATTACCCAACAGCAGAAGACTTTCAATTTTTTAAACAAATTAATCAGGCACATTGGGAGGCTTTTCAAAAGAATAAACTAACTAAAGAAGAAGTTCTTTCACACAGATTCATTGAATATTTTAATCATTATGGGATTGAAGTGGATGGTAAACAAGCAGATGTTACTTTTAGGGATGAATTAGCTAAAGCACCCATTAAGCATTTTGATTCCACTCTAGAAACGATAGATCGATTAGCTCAAAACAATGAGCTTTATATTGTTACTAATGGTGTTACAGATACTCAAAAAAGACGTATCGCACAATTACAATTTAAAGACACATTTGATGATGTATTTATATCAGAGGAAACGGGTTATCAAAAGCCAATGATTGAGTTTTTTGATTATGTGTTTGAAAAAATTGGTGAGGACAAACGAAAATCTACCATTATTGTTGGTGATTCATTAACTTCAGATGTATTAGGTGGAAAAAATGCGGGAATAGCTACATGCTGGTTTAATGTAAGAAATAAAAAGAATAATTCTGATATAAATCCAGATTACGAAATTAAATCATTGAGTGAATTAGTTGATTTAATTGAAAATGAGTAAAAACATTTTATGCAAAAAAGTTGGAGTGGTAAAGATTCTGATAGAACTTTTATCACTCCGTAGTTTTTCCATATTATAATTAATTATTTAGGAGACCATACGAGTACATCATGACCTTCAGGATTTTTAGCGTGTACATCCTCAAAATCTTGATTCATTAAAAAATCTTTAGAATTTTGACGTGCAATGGCTTTGATAGGCATATGATAAGATTTTGCATAATCAATGAGTGACTGACCATACCCTTTATTTTTATAGTTATTTAAAACTTCTAATTTCCAAAGTAGTAAATAATCATCGAATTCTGGAAAGTAAATTTCCTCAACGTCACCCTTTTTTAGTAAAGCCATTCGGGCAACAAGGTTTTCACCGTGAAAGATGCCATAGAATGGTGATTCAGAACTGGCATCGATCATTTGGCCTTGTAGTTCTTCAACCATGTATAAATCTTTGTTACCGAATTCTCTAAAAGCCTCAAACAATTCGTCTGTTTTATAATTAATTTCAAGATGTTTTACTTCACTCATTTGCGTTATCCCCCTTATTTCTTTTGTTATATTATAACTTAAATAATATGTAAATTTCATTCAATTGTATTTTCAGGACGAAAGGGTAAATTTCACTTCAAAAATTATAAATTTTTAAGCCGTTAAATTGTCATATAATGCTATAATCTTTATACTATATGAGTAATAGCTATGTTGAAGGAGTATAGATATGGATTGTCGAGTAACTCATTTTAAAGAAAAAGATTCATTTATTTCAAAATTAAAAGAAAGTGATAAAAGTTTATTAGAATTTTATCAATATAACCCAGTTGAGACAGCTAGTTTCACGACTAGAATGAAACGTGCTAATAATGGTAGAGAAAAACAATTAGCACAAATCATTAAAGACTATATGGCGGATTTGAAATTAACTACTTCTCAGCTAGAGCATATTGAGGCGCTTGAACAAGGAGCTAAAGTAGTTATTGGAGGTCAACAATCAGGATTGTTTGGGGGACCTTTATACACTTTCCATAAAATTCTTTCGATAGTAACGTTAAGTAGTCAACTAACTAAAGAATACGGTGAAACGGTTGTTCCTGTGTTTTGGATTGCTGGAGAGGATCATGATTTTGATGAAGTGAATCATACGTATGTTTATAATGTGAAAGAGGCGCAATTAAAGAAAGTGAAGTACCATACAATGACGCCTCCAGAAACAAATATTTCAAGATATACTCCTGATAAGGAAGCTATGCTTAATGCATTAAATCTTTTCTTCGAAGAATTAAAAGAAACTAAACATTCTAAACCCTTATATAGATTATGCGTGGATATTATTAATGAGTTTGATACTTGGACTGATATATTTAAGGCTTTATTGCATACGGTCTTTAAAGAACACGGTGTGCTACTCATCGATGCACAGAACGATAAGCTTAGACAACTTGAAAAACCATTACTCAAAGAAATAGTAAATAATCATTCTAAAATTAATCAAGTATTCAGACAAACACAAGAGCAAACCATTGCATCGGGATTAACACAAATGATACAGACAGATACTAATGTACATTTGTTCCTTCATGAGGATGGTATGCGTCAATTAATATCAAAAGAAGATAATCATTTTAAATTAAGTAAATCTGATATTACCTACTCTGAAGATGAATTAATTGAATTAATAGAGACAGAGCCGGAGCGTTTCTCAAACAACGTCGTTACGAGACCAGTCATGGAAGAATGGCTATTTAATACAGTAGCATTCATAGGTGGTCCAAGTGAAATTAAATATTGGGCAGAACTAAATAATGTATTCAAATTACTTAATGTAGAAATGCCAATAGTTCTTCCACGTATGAAGATGACATATATGATGGAAAGAACACAAAAACTACTTAAACAATATAGCCTTAATGTTGAAAAAGTTATTCAAGATGGTATCGATGATGACAAAAATGAATTTGTACGTGAAAAAGCTTCCGATATGTTTATACAACAAGTAGAAGAATTGAAAGCAAAACATGAAAATGTGTATCAACAATTATTAAATGAAGTTAAGGAAAATCAAGATAATTACAATTTAGTAATTAAAAATGAAGAAATTCATAATAAACAATTTGATTATTTACTGAAACGCTATTTGTTAAATATTGAACGTGAGAATGATATTAGTATGAGACAATTTAGAGAATTGGATTTAGTATTACATCCTCACCACGGATTACAAGAAAGAATCTGGAATCCACTACAAATTATGAATGATTTTGGGATTGATGTGTTTAGTCCCTCCACTTTCCCACCACTTGAATACACATTTGATCAAATCATCATTAAACCTTAATAAATCAAGCTTTAAACCTATTTTATCGAAATGATAAAATAGGTTTTTTTGTATAAAAAAAGAATTTTAAGATATTTTACAGAATTAGTGGAGGATAGTGGGGATATGTGGTAAATTATAAATAAGGTGAGGTGATAATAATGTTCATGGGAGAATACGAACATCAACTTGATGCTAAAGGACGTATGATAATTCCATCTAAGTTTAGATATGACTTAAACGAACGTTTTATTATCACGCGAGGCCTTGATAAATGTTTATTCGGTTACACACTTGAAGAGTGGCAACAAATAGAAGAAAAAATGAAAACCTTACCTATGACAAAGAAAGACGCACGTAAGTTTATGCGTATGTTCTTCTCAGGTGCCATCGAAGTGGAATTGGATAAGCAAGGGCGTATTAACATTCCTCAAAATTTGAGAAAGTACGCTAGTTTAACTAAAGAATGTACAGTAATAGGTGTTTCAAATCGAATTGAAATTTGGGATAGAGAAACTTGGAATGATTTTTATGATGAATCTGAAGAGAGTTTCGAAGATATTGCTGAAGATTTAATAGATTTTGATTTTTAATGGAGGAATAAGTCGTGTTTCATCATATTAGCGTCATGCTTAACGAAACAATTGATTATTTAGACATCAAAGAAGATGGTATTTATGTAGACTGTACGCTTGGTGGCGCGGGTCATGCACTCTATTTATTAAATCAATTAAACGATGACGGTAGATTAATTGCGATTGATCAAGACACTACAGCATTAGATAATGCTAAAGAGGTATTGAAAGATCATCTACATAAAGTCACGTTCGTACATAGTAACTTTAGAGAATTAACTGACATTTTAAAAAACTTAAACATTGAAAAGGTAGACGGAATTTATTATGACTTAGGCGTTTCTAGCCCACAGTTGGATGTTCCAGAGCGAGGATTTAGTTATCATCATGATGCTAAACTTGATATGAGAATGGATCAAACGCAGCAACTTAGCGCATACGAAGTAGTCAATCAATGGCCATATGAAGCACTTGTTAAGATTTTTTATCGCTATGGTGAAGAGAAATTTTCTAAACAAATAGCGAGACGAATTGAAGCACATCGTGAACATCAGCCTATCGAAACTACATTAGAGCTAGTTGACATCATTAAAGAAGGCATTCCTGCTAAAGCTCGAAGAAAAGGTGGTCATCCTGCAAAACGTGTATTTCAAGCTATACGTATTGCCGTTAATGACGAATTATCTGCATTCGAAGATTCGATTGAGCAGGCAATCGAGCTTGTAAAAATTGGAGGCAGAATTTCAGTAATCACTTTCCACTCTTTAGAAGACAGATTATGCAAACAAATGTTTCAAGAGTATGAAAAGGGTCCTGATGTGCCTAGAGGGTTACCAATTATTCCTGAAGCTTACACACCTAAACTCAAGAGAGTAAATCGCAAACCAATTACCGCAACGGATACAGATTTGGATGAAAATAACAGAGCGCGCAGTGCTAAATTACGTGTTGCAGAAATTTTAAAATAAGGAGTAATTGACGATGGCTGTAGAAGAAATATATGAACCATATGAAGACGTCCAGCACAATAGTATACCGAAACAACAACCTCAATCGGAACCACAAACAAGAACAGTTACTAAGAAGGTTGTAGTTCAACTCACAAGATTTGAGAAATACTTATACATAACACTTGTTACTGCAATTGCAGTTATTGCTATTTATATGCTATCTTTAAAAATGGATGCGTATGATACGAATGGAAAGATTGCAGATTTAGACTCCAAAATTGAACAACAATCAAGTGAAAATAGCGCAATTCAATCTGAAATTAAAAAAAGTTCTTCTTACCAACGCATATACGACAAGGCTAAAGCACAAGGTATGAGCCTAAATAACGACAATGTAAAGGTAGTGCGTACAAATGGCGAAGCGAAAAATTAGAAAAAATAAATTAGGAGCAGTCCTCCTTGTTGGTATATTCGGACTGCTCTTTTTTATATTGGTTTTAAGATATTCATATATTATGATCACAGGGCATTCTGATGGACAAGATTTAGTAATGCGAGCGAATGAAAAATATTTAGTTCAAAACAATGAACAAGCTGAACGAGGCAAGATTTATGATAGAAATGGTAAAATTCTTGCCGAAGATGTCGAAAGATATAAAGTTGTAGCGGTAGTCGATAAGAGCGCAGGTAAAAGTGGAGACAAACCTCGCTATGTAGAGGATAAAAAGAAGACAGCTAAAGAACTTTCTAAAATTATAGACATGAAACCGGAAGAAATTGAAAAACGACTTAATCAGAAAAAAGCATTCCAAGTGGAATTTGGTCAAAAAGGAACTAATTTAACTTATCAAGATAAACAGAAACTGGAAAAAATGGACTTACCAGGTATTACATTATATCCAGAAACTGAACGTTTTTATCCAAATGGTAATTTTGCGTCTCACTTAATAGGAATGGCACAAAAAAATCCAGATACAGGCGAATTAAAAGGTGCACTTGGTGTTGAAAAAATCTTTGATAGTTATTTAAGTGGAACTAAAGGTGCATTATCTTATATACAAGATATTTGGGGATATATTGCTCCAAATACTAAAAATGAAAAATCACCTAAACGTGGTGATGATGTCCATTTAACAATTGATTCAAATATACAAGTATTCGTTGAGGAAGCATTGGATGATATGGTTAAGAGATATCAACCAAAAGATTTATTTGCTGTTGTCATGGATGCTAAAACAGGTGAAATCTTAGCATTCAGTCAACGTCCTACGTTTAATCCTGAGACAGGTGAAGATTTCGGGAAAAAATGGGCGAATGATTTATATCAAAATACGTATGAACCAGGTTCTACTTTTAAATCATTTGGTTTAGCGGCAGCTATACAGGAAGGTAAGTTTGATCCTAAGAAAAAATATGAGTCTGGACATCGGGATATCATGGGTTCTAGAATCTCCGACTGGAATAAAACTGGTTGGGGCGAAATTCCAATGTCATTAGGCTTTACTTATTCTTCAAATACACTGATGATGCACTTACAAGACTTAGTAGGTGCTGACAAAATGAAATCATGGTACGAAAGATTTGGTTTTAGCAAACCAACTGGTGGTCTGTTTGATGGTGAAGCAGAGGGTAATATTGCTTGGTCGAATGAATTACAACAAAAAACGTCAGCATTCGGGCAATCTACAACTGTTACGCCGGTACAAATGATTCAGGCGCAATCTGCTTTCTTTAATAAAGGGAATATGCTTAAACCATGGTTTGTGGATAGTATTAAAAATCCAATTTCCCAAAAGACATTATATCAAGGCAAAAAAGAAATTGCTGGCAAACCAATTACTGCTTCTACCGCAAGTAAAGTGGAAACAGAATTAGATAAAGTAGTTAATAGTAAGAAGAGTCATGCGATGAATTATAGAGTAGATGGTTATGATATTGAAGGTAAGACAGGTACTGCCCAAGTGGCGGATGAAAAGAACGGCGGATATGTTAAGGGTGAAAATCCATACTTTGTAAGTTTCATTGGTGATGCGCCTAAGAAAAATCCCAAAGTTATTGTTTATGCCGGTATGAGCTTAGCTCAAAAGAATGATCAAGAAGCTTATGAAATGGGTGTAAGTAAGGCTTTCAAACCAATTATGGAAAATACACTTAAATATTTAAATGTAGGTTCTAAAAAAGATGAAACTAAATCTGCACAATATTCAAAAGTACCAAATGTAACTGGACAATCTACTGATAAAGCAAAAGAAAGTTTGAAATCTGAAGATTTACAAGCAACCGTTATTGGTAATGGAGATTACGTCAAATCTCAATCAATTAAAACCAATAAAAAATTATTGCCTAATAGTAAGGTGCTCTTGTTAACTGATGGTGATATTACAATGCCAAATATGAAAGGTTGGACAAAAGATGATGTACTTGCCTTTCAAGAATTAACTGGCATTAACGTTACAACTAAAGGTAGTGGCTATGTAACAAAACAATCGGTTAACAATGGAACCACATTAAAAGACAATAGTAAGGTTGAAATTGAATTATCTCCAGAAGATCCTGACGATACATCGACGAATACAAATGACAATGAGACAGCATCAAATGACTCTTCTAATAAAGATAAAGCTAGTTCTTCAGAGGATAAGGGAAAAAACAATAAGAATGATACTTCGAGCTCTTCTGAACAAGAACAACAGACAAACAATAGTAAAGATTCTAACGATTGATTATAATTTGACTTGAAAAAGTATATGATAAGTTATGAGAATTGAATGAACGTCTAAAAGTTGTGACAAGCATATTGAGCATAGGTTACAAAATAGAATTTTAGTAGCAAATATAAGTGAGGGGGGTGGTTATATCATTCCCTTCTCAGCTCGTGTTACTTCAAAGGGCGTCATACGATTTCATACAAATTTTAAATGAATTTACTTTAAAATATTGATAAAATGAACGAGATATTATCAATTAATAAACTCAGAAGACAAAACTAAAAATTAAATATATAAAGGAGACAATTATGCTTTTTATACTTGCGGTTATCGCACTATTAATTACTTTTATCTTAGTACCTATTTTAATTCCAACGCTTAAGCGAATGAAATTTGGACAAAGCATTCGTGAAGAAGGTCCACAAAGCCATATGAAAAAAACAGGCACACCGACAATGGGTGGTTTGACTTTTCTAATTAGTATTATCATTACCTCAATTATTGCAATTTTCTTTGTAGATAATTCAAATCCAATCATTTTATTATTATTTGTGACAATTGGTTTTGGCTTAATAGGTTTTATTGATGATTACATCATCGTAGTTAAGAAAAACAACCAAGGTTTAACAAGTAAGCAGAAATTTTTAGCACAAATTGCAATTGCAGTAGTATTCTTTTTACTAAGTGATGTCTTCCATCTTGTAGAATTTTCAACTAATCTAAACATACCTTTTACAAATATTAGTATTCCATTATCTTTTGCATATGTGATTTTTATTGTTTTTTGGCAAGTTGGGTTCTCAAATGCTGTGAATTTAACAGATGGTTTAGATGGCTTAGCAACAGGATTATCAATCATTGGTTTTACAATGTATGCCATTATGAGCTTTGTTTTAGATTCACCAGCAATTGGAGCATTTTGTATTATAATGATTTTTGCATTATTAGGATTTCTACCGTATAACCTCAATCCCGCAAAGGTATTTATGGGAGACACTGGTAGCTTGGCTTTAGGTGGAATTTTCGCAACAATTTCAATTATGTTAAATCAAGAATTATCATTGTTACTAATCGGGCTAGTATTTGTAATTGAAACTGCTTCAGTTATGTTACAAGTAGCTTCATATAAACTTACAAAAAAACGTATCTTTAAGATGAGCCCGATCCATCATCACTTTGAATTAAGTGGTTGGGGAGAATGGAAAGTAGTGACAGTGTTCTGGACAGCAGGTTTAATTTCAGGATTAATCGGATTATGGATAGGAGTGCATTAGCATGCTCAATTATACAGGATTAGAAAATAAAGATGTTCTTGTAGTAGGACTAGCCAAAAGCGGATATGAAGCAGCTAAGTTATTAATCAAATTAGGTGCCAATGTGACTGTAAATGATGGTAAAGACTTGTCACAAGATCCTCATGCCAAGGATTTAGAGGCGCTAGGAGTTAAAATAGTTGATGGTGGACATCCTTTATCACTATTAGATAATGAGCCAATTATAGTAAAAAATCCTGGTATTCCTTATACAGTTTCTATAATTCAAGAAGCATATCAGCGACATTTAAAAATATTAACTGAAGTAGAATTAAGTTATTTAATATCAGAAGCACCGATTATAGCTGTAACTGGAACTAATGGTAAAACAACTACGACTTCTTTAATTGGCGATATGTTTAAGAAAAGTAGATTGACTGGTAGACTCTCTGGAAATATAGGCTATGTAGCATCTAAAGTAGCACAAGAAACATCACCTAATGAATATCTAATAACTGAATTATCTTCATTCCAATTATTAGGTGTAGAGCAATATCGTCCGCATATTGCGATTATCACAAATATATATTCTGCTCATCTAGATTATCACGAAACGCTTGAAAACTATCAAAACGCCAAGAAACAGATTTACAAAAATCAAACAGAAAATGATTACCTAATATGTAATTATCATCAAAGACATTTAATTGAGTCTGAAAATTTGAAAGCTAAAACATTATATTTCTCTACTCAACAAGAAGTAGACGGTATATATATTAAAGATGGGTTTATTGTTTACAAAGGAATAAGAATTATTAATATAGATGATTTAGTATTACCTGGGGAACATAATTTAGAAAATATTCTAGCTGCAGTGTTAGCTTCAATCTTAGCTGGTGTACCAATAAAAGCAATTATAGATAGTTTAACAACATTTTCTGGTATAGACCACAGATTACAATATATAGGTACAAATCGCACTAACAAGTATTACAATGACTCTAAAGCTACAAACACACTTGCTACACAATTTGCATTAAATTCATTCAAGCAACCAATCGTTTGGTTATGTGGTGGTTTAGATCGTGGTAATGATTTCGATGAATTAATACCTTATATGAACAATGTACGTGTCATGGTTGTTTTTGGTCAAACTCAAGAAAAATTTGCAAAGCTTGGCAATAGTCAAGGTAAGTTAGTGGTGAAAGCTACTGATATTGAAGACGCTGTTAAAAAGGTACAAGATGTAGTCGAACCGAATGACGTTGTCTTACTATCACCTGCATGTGCAAGTTGGGATCAATATAAAACATTTGAAGAACGTGGAGAAAGATTTATAGAAAGTTTCCGTGCCCACTTACCATCTTATTAAAGGTTGTGAAATCAAGTGAAAGATAAACGACGTAAAGATAATAAGGTGAGCTCGATTCAAAGTCTTATTGAAAAAAGAAATCGAGAATTAAACAATGAAGAACACCTTTCAAATCAAGATGCTAATCATAAGGATAAGAATAAAATTTCCACAGATGACGCTCAATTGTATAAAATTAATAAACTTAATGAGACTTCTAAACAACAAGATCAAAATCAATCAATAGATGAAGATAACTTTAATAATCAATCCAATGAATCCGAACAATTGGAACAAAATGAAGCAATTGAACAATTTAACGAAACATCTGATGAAAATGCTCAAAGCGTTGAAAGTACCAAAACGAATGATAGTCACAGACTCTCCACTAATTCTAGTGAAAACACATATAAGCTATCTATTAGAGATAGAGTTAAAGAGTTCAATGACAATCGTAAAAGAAAAAAACGTGCCAAGAGTACACAATTTGATCATTTATCACCACAAGAGAGAAAAGAACAATTAAGAATTCAGCGAAGGAAGCGTCAAAAAAGAATTCAGTACATTATCATTACATTTTTAGTATTATTAATAATTTTATTTTTACTCTACATGTTTACACCACTAAGTAGAATTTCTAATATTAAAATTAGTGGAAATAACAATGTGAGTAACAGTCAAGTTGAAAAAGCTTTGGATGTGAAAGGTAATTCAAGAATGTATACCTATAGTAAACGTAAAGGTGTTCAAAATCTGAAGAAGAATGATTTAATAAAAGACGTAAAAATTAAAAAGCAATTACCGAATACGTTAAAAGTGCAAATAACTGAAAATCAAGTTGTAGGTGTTGTTAAAGAAAAGAATAAATATGTGCCAATTATAGAAGGAAATCAAGAATTGAAAAACTTTGATGGTAATATTGCCGGAAGTGGACCTATTTTAGAAGAATTTAAAGGTGAAGAAAAAAGCAACATGATTAAATCTTTATCTAAGATGTCTCCAGACATTAGAGATATGATTTCAGAAATTAAGTACGCACCTAAGCAAAATAGCCAAAATAGAATTCTTTTATATATGCAAGATGATATGCAAGTAGTTGGCAACATAAAAACGATTGCTAATAAAATTAAATATTATCCTCAAATGTCACAATCTTTATCAAAAGACGACTCTGGTAACTTGAAAACCCAAGGTTATATAGATTTATCTGTAGGTGCATCATTTATACCGTATAATGAAAACAGTAGCGGAGATTCAAAATCCGATCAAAATGTTCGTCAAAAATCACAACAAGAAACTGATGCAAAAGATGAGTTACAAAGCGCTTTAAATAAAATTAACGAACAATCAGATTCAAATAATTAAAAAATTTCGATATTAATATGTGTTTATAGTTCACAAGCCTTACGACGTATTGTAAACTAAACATAGTGTATTTTAATAGTAATTTGTCAGGAGGTGCCTATCTATGGAGGAACATTACTATGTAAGCATAGATATTGGTTCATCAAGTGTAAAAACAATAGTAGGCGAAAAATTTCACAATGGAATAAATGTGATAGGTACAGGACAAACCTACACTAGCGGTATCAAGAACGGATTAATTGATGATTTCGACATTGCTAAACAAGCAGTTAAAGATACAATTAAAAAAGCTTCTATCGCATCAGGTGTAGACATTAAAGAAGTTTTCTTAAAATTACCTATCATAGGTACTGAAGTATATGATGAAGCAAATGAAATTGATTTTTATGAAGATACTGAAATAAACGGCACACACATTGAAGAAGTGCTAGAAGGTATTCGTCAAAAAAATGATGTAGCGGATACTGATGTAATTGATGTATTCCCTATTCGTTTTATTGTGGATGGGGATAATGAAGTATCAGACCCTAAAGAATTGATTGCTAGACACTCATTAAGAGTTGAAGCAGGAGTTATTGCAATTCATAAATCTATCTTAATCAACATGATTAAATGTGTAGAATCATGTGGCGTAGATGTTTTAGATGTTTATTCAGATGCTTATAATTATGGATCAATTCTTACAGCTACTGAAAAAGAATTAGGAGCATGTGTAATAGATATTGGTGAAGATTTAACTCAAATTGCCTTTTATGAGCGTGGAGAATTAGTAGACGCTGATTCAATTGAATTAGCGGGACGCGATATTACAGATGATATTGCTGAAGAACTAAATACTACATATGAAACGGCTGAAAAGATTAAACATCAATATGGTCATGCTTATGCTAATTCTGCATCAGATCAAGATGTATTTAGTGTAGATCAAGTAGACAGTGATGAATTAGTTGAATATACTCAAAAAGATTTAAGTGCTGTAATTGAGAGAACAATGCAAGATATCTTTGATGAGGTGTTTGATGTATTAGTTGACTTAGGGTTAACTAGAGTGAACGGTGGTTTCATTGTAACTGGCGGTTCTTCAAACTTATTAGGAGTTAAAGAATTACTTAATACGATGGTAAATGAAAAGATTAGAGTTCATACACCGTCACAAATGGGTATCAGAAAGCCAGAATTCACATCAGCTATTTCTACTATATCTAGTAGCATCACTTTTGATGAGTTGCTCGATTATGTTACAATGAGTTATCAAGATAATGATGAGTTTGAAGAAGAAGTTATTGAAGATAACGAGAGAGAACATACTTCTAAATCAGGTGGATTTGACTGGTTTAAACGTAAGTCAAATAGACATGAAGATACTTATGAAGAAGACTACAACGAACCACATGAAAGAACAGATAAAGTAGACGACTATGATAAGTATGATAGCAATGAAAGTCATCGCGATACGACAGAACATTATGATGATCAAGAGCAACCTCAAAAAGAAGAGGGCAAATTAAAAAAACTTATGAAATCTTTATTTGAATGATGGGCCAAAAAGACTAGGAGGAAATATAAATGTTAGAATTTGAACAAGGATTTAATCATTTAGCGACATTAAAAGTCATCGGTGTAGGTGGCGGTGGTAACAACGCTGTTAACCGTATGATTGACCATGGCATGAACAATGTAGAATTTATTGCAATTAATACAGACGGACAAGCTTTAAACTTATCTAAAGCAGAATCTAAAATCCAAATTGGTGAGAAATTAACACGCGGACTTGGTGCTGGTGCAAATCCAGAAATTGGTAAAAAAGCAGCTGAAGAGTCACGTGAACAAATTGAAGATGCAATCCAAGGTGCAGATATGGTATTCGTAACTGCTGGTATGGGTGGCGGCACTGGTACAGGTGCTGCACCAGTAGTAGCTAAGATTGCTAAAGAAATGGGAGCATTAACTGTTGGTGTAGTTACACGTCCATTCGGTTTTGAAGGACGTAAACGTTCAACTCAAGCAGCAGCTGGTGTTGAATCTATGAAAGCAGCAGTTGATACACTAATTGTTATCCCTAACGATCGCTTATTAGATATCGTTGATAAATCAACTCCAATGATGGAAGCATTTAAAGAAGCAGATAATGTATTACGTCAAGGTGTTCAAGGTATCTCTGACTTAATCGCTGTATCAGGTGAAGTAAACTTAGACTTTGCTGACGTTAAAACAATTATGTCTAACCAAGGTTCTGCTTTAATGGGTATTGGTGTCTCTTCTGGAGAGAACAGAGCAGTTGAAGCAGCTAAAAAAGCAATTTCATCACCATTACTTGAAACTTCAATCGTTGGTGCTCAAGGTGTGTTAATGAACATCACTGGTGGGGAATCACTTTCATTATTTGAAGCTCAAGAAGCGGCTGACATCGTGCAAGATGCTGCAGATGAAGATGTAAATATGATTTTTGGTACAGTTATCAATCCTGAACTACAAGATGAAATTGTAGTAACTGTAATTGCTACTGGTTTTGAAGATAAACCAACTTCACAAGGACGTAAAGCTTCAAGTACTGGTTTCGGAACAAGTGCAACTTCAAGCACTTCAACACAAGCAAGTACGCCAAGAGAAGAATCATTCTCACAAAGCTCATCAAGCTCTCGTTCTTCTGAAAGTGTATCAGAAAGAAATCATACTACTAAAGATGACGATATTCCTAGCTTTATCAGAAATAGAGAAGAAAGACGTTCTAGAAGAACTAGACGTTAATTGAAAATAAGTTTTGTCTATATTTCGTTGTATGGTTAAGTGTATATATCGTCTTAATCATTCCTATATTGGGAGTAGAACGGCGAATTCACTTGTGGATTCATGTTCGCTCCCTTTTTATTTACTTTCAAGCAAAGTGAAGATTGTTATATAATATATCTATATTCAATTTTAGAGTAAGCTTTTTAGAAATCGACAAAAATAAAACTTTTAATTAAGGTGGTTTGATCTCGTGTCAGAGAAATTTGTAAAGTATCCCCATCACTTGAAATATGAATCTCAAGACTTGAAGTATGTCAAATTAGGATTTACTACAAGAGAAGGTGGCTATAGTCTATATCCAGAATCATCATTCAATATGGCAAGATATGTGGATGATAATCCTGAAAATATTACTAAACACCAAGAAATGTTGGCGGACGCGATTGGGTTTGAAAGAGCACAATGGGTATTTCCAATTCAAACTCATGAAAATCGAGTAATGGAAATTTCGCAAAGTCATCGTGGAACTAACATCGATACATTAACAGATGATATGTATGGTATTGATGGGATTTATACATATGAACCTGATACGTTATTAACGATGTGCTACGCTGATTGTGTACCAGTTTATTTCTATAGTGAAAAACATCACTATGTAGGATTAGCACATGCTGGCTGGCGAGGTACATATGGTCAAATTGTTAGTGAAATGTTAAAGCAAATTGATTTTGATTATAATGATTTAAAGATTGTAATTGGACCATCTACATCAACTACATATGAAATTAATGATGATATTAAAGCGAAGTTTGAAACATTACCGATTAATGTAAAAGATTATATTGAAACTCGTGGAGAGAATCGACATGGTATTGATTTAAAACGTGCTAATGCACTATTACTTAATCATTATGGTGTACCATTCGACAATATATATATAACTGATTATGCTACATCAGAGGATTTATCCCTTTTCTTTTCATATCGAGTTGAAAAAGGTCAAACAGGTAGAATGTTGGCTTTTATAGGCCAAAAATAATCTCATTAGATTAGTTATATAAATAATAAATATTTAAATACATATGTATTTATTAGTGATAACTAAACTTAACAAATGGTGAAGAGGTTGAGTAGAAAATGGATGTAAAACAAAATTTAAGAAATATTGAAAGTGAAATACAATCACACTTTAAAAATAGTGAAGCGTCTACCTTGCCAAACGTGATTGCAGTAACAAAATATGTTACAATAGACCGTGCTAAAGAAGCTTATGATGCTGGACTTAGACATTTTGGTGAAAATAGATTAGAAGGCTTTTTAGAGAAGAAATCTGCTTTGCCTAACGATGTTACTATGCACTTTATAGGTTCTTTACAATCTAGAAAAGTAAAAGAAGTCATAAACGAAATTGATTACCTACATGCACTAGATAGACTTAGTTTAGCTAAGGAAATTAATAAAAGAGCGGATCATGAGATTGCCTGCTTCATACAAGTCAATGTCTCAGGAGAAGAATCTAAACATGGTATTGCTTTGAATGAAGTTAATCACTTTATAGAACAAATTGAACAATATGATAAAATAAAAATTGTCGGATTAATGACAATGGCACCTTATACAGAAGACACTACATATATTCGACAGTTATTTAAACAATTACGAGTAAAACGAGATGAAATCAAAAACCTTAATTTAGATTATGCACCGTGTAACTATTTATCTATGGGAATGAGTAATGATTATGCAATTGCTGTAGAAGAAGGTGCTTCATTTATAAGAATTGGGAGTAAACTTGTAGGAGAATAGGAGTGAGCCCCGTGGCTATTAAAGATTTATTTAATAATTTTTTTCTAATGGATGATGAAGAAGAAGTTGAAAGCCCTGAAGAGCGACAACGTCGTGTGGTTCAGAATGAAGATAATGAAACAAACAATGTTCAACAGAATCAACCGCAACAATCAGAACGTTCATATAATAATCAAAGTAAATTGAAAACAGTACCACAAAAGAAATCAACAAGAAATTATAACTCAGAAGAAAGGAATGTGCGTATGAATCAACCGCCATCAAAGTCAAACGGCAAAAATGTTGTTACAATGAATCAAACGTCGCAAAGTTATAGTGGTTATGAAAGTTCAAAAATGTGCTTATTCGAACCACGAGTATTTTCAGATACACAAGATATCGCGGATGAATTAAAAAACCGCCGTGCTACTTTAGTGAATTTACAACGTATTGATAAAATTTCAGCTAAACGCATTATTGATTTTTTAAGTGGAACAGTTTATGCAATTGGTGGAGATATTCAACGTGTAGGTACTGACATATTCCTTTGTACACCTGATAATGTAGAAGTTGCGGGAAGTATTACAGATCATATTGAACAAATGGAATCGCAACACTACGAATAAGGAGAACGTTATATGGATGTAGGTTTACTAGCTACCATTTTTGATTTTATAATTTTTCTAGTTCAAATATATTACTTTGGAATGATTATTTATTTCTTTACATCTTGGGTACCTAATATTAGAGAATCTAAGTTCGGTGAAATACTAGGTAAATTATATGAACCATTTTTAGAACCATTTAGAAAGATTATTCCACCAATAGGAATGATTGATATTTCTTCACTTGTAGCTTTGTTTGTACTTGTATTATTCCAAGCTGGGTTAAGAAGTATCTTTAATATGGTAATAGTTCATTTAATGTAATAATATATGGCTTTTAAGAGGCTGAGACAATACATGAGGTTGTTTCAACCTCTTTTATCATTTAATTTAGAATCAGAGAGGTGTAAGATAATCGATATTTATCAGCATTTTAGAGACGAAGAGCAAGGGTTAATAGATCAATTAATAGATAAGTGTGATCAAGTTGAACAGCAGTATGCGCCAATTTTGACAAACTTTCTCGATCCGAGAGGACAATATATACTTGAAGTCATAACAGTCAGTTATGAAGATATGGAAGTGACTTTTTTTGGTGGAGATAACGCAGAGAGAAAAAGAGGTATCATTGCTCCTAATTATTTTGAACCTGGGGAAGCTGACTTTGAAGAAGTATTAATTCAAATCAACTATCCAGAGAAGTTTGTTAATATACAACATCAACATGTCCTAGGAACACTTATGTCATTAGGAATAGAAAGGGAACAAGTTGGTGATATTATTGTCGATGACAGTATTCAATTTGTTTTGACAAAGCAATTAGAATCGTATATTATGTTGGAATTAACAAAGATAAAAGGTGCTACAGTTAAACTTAATTCTATTCCATTTAAAGATATGATACAATCAGTAGAGAATTGGAAAATTCAAGGTAGTACTGTAAGTGCATTGAGATTAGACGTCGTTTTAAAAGAAATGATTCATAAATCTCGAACAATAGCGAAACAATTAATTGAAAAGAAGCGCGTGAAAGTTAATCACACAATTATTGATTCACCAGATTTTCAAGTTCAAACTAATGATTTATTATCTATTCAAGGATTTGGAAGAGCTCAAATCATTGATATAGGTGGTAGGACTAAAAAAGACAAAATACACATAAATTATCGAACGCTATTTAAGTAATAAATATAAGTCAATTTAATGTTGATTTAAGGAGGATGTAGGATGCCTTTTACACCTAGTGAAATTAAAAATAAAGAATTTACAAAAGTGAAAAATGGTTTAGAACCAGCTGAAGTAAGTGATTATTTAAATCAATTAAGTAATGAAATTGAACGTTTAAAAGAAGAAAAAAAACAGCTTGAAAAAGTAATTGAAGAGAGAGATACTAATATTAAATCTTATCAACAAGTTCATCAATCAGTAAGTGATGCCCTTGTTCAAGCTCAACAAGCTGGAGAAGAGACTAAATTGGCTGCTAATAAAGAAGCTGAAGCTGTTATCAGTAAAGCTCAAGCACAAGCAGATTTAATTGTTAATGACGCTATCGAAAAAGCACGTCATTTATCATTCCAAACTGAAGATATGAAACGTCAATCTAAAATATTCAGATCACGTTTCCGCATGCTAGTTGAAGCTCAATTAGATTTACTTAAAAATGATGATTGGGATTATTTATTAAACTATGATATCGATGCAGAAAAAGTCACACAAGAAAATTTCCAACATTTAAATAGCCAAGATATTACACCTGAAGAGCAACTTAGCGCTCAATCTCAACAATCTGAAAGTGTGCTTGCAAGCGAAAGTAATAACAGTACAACAGATTCACTAAGTACAAGTGACGCAACTAGTACAAGTGAGAACGTTACTTCACAATCAAGCATGAGTCAAAGTGAATCAACATCAAATAAATAATTGTTATAAAATAAGTCAGACAAGTAGGAGATAATAAACTTTTTACAGCGAATTAGGGTTGGTGAAAGCCTAATAAAAGTCTATCTCTTATATCACTGATTTTTACAAAGTTATATTATATATGAGAGAACTCTAAGTTGAGTTAACAAGGGTGGTACCGCGGTAATTCCGTCCCTTTTTAATTGAACTTAGAGTTCTTTTTACATTTAAGGAGTGAAATCAATTATGAACTATAAAGATACTTTATTAATGCCAAAGACTGACTTTCCGATGCGTGGTGGATTGCCAAATAAAGAACCACAAATCCAAGAACAATGGGAAGCTAACAATCAATACCAAAAAGCATTAGAAAAAAATAGAGGTAACCAATCTTACATCTTACATGATGGACCACCGTATGCTAATGGTAATTTGCATATGGGGCATGCGTTAAACAAAATTATTAAGGATATTATTGTACGTTATAAAACGATGCAAGGTTTTTACGCACCATACGTTCCAGGTTGGGATACACATGGCTTACCAATTGAACAAGCTTTGACTAAAAAGGGCGTAGATCGCAAAAAAATGTCAATTGCTGAATTTAGAGAAAAATGTAAGGAATTTGCGTTAGAACAAATCGAATTACAAAAGAAAGATTTCAAACGTCTTGGTGTACGAGGAGACTTTAATGATCCTTATATCACGCTTAAACCTGAATATGAAGCTGCTCAAATTCGTTTGTTTGGTGAGATGGCGGATAAAGGATTAATTTATAAAGGTAAGAAACCAGTTTATTGGTCACCGTCAAGTGAATCATCTTTAGCTGAAGCTGAAATTGAATATCATGATAAGCGTTCAGCATCTATCTATGTAGCATTTAACGTGAAAGATACTAAAGGTGTAGTAGATGAGGATGCTCAATTCATTATTTGGACAACTACTCCATGGACTATTCCATCTAACGTAGCGATTACAGTTCATCCTGATTTAAAATATGGTCAATATAATGTGAATGGCAAGAAATATATTATCGCACAAGCATTATCTGAAGATGTAGCAGAAGCTTTAGAATGGGATAAAGATGCCATTCAATTAGAAAAAGAATTTACAGGTAAAGAGTTAGAGTATGTTGAAGCACAACATCCTTTCTTAGATAGAATCTCACTTGTAATTAATGGTAATCATGTTACAACTGATGCTGGTACAGGTTGTGTTCATACCGCTCCTGGTCATGGTGAAGATGACTATATCGTTGGTCAAAAATATGATTTACCAGTTGTTAGTCCTTTAGATGATAAAGGTGTGTTTACTGAAGAAGGTGGACAATTTGAAGGTATGTTTTATGATAAAGCTAACAAAGCAGTTACTGATTTATTAACTGAAAAAGACGCTTTATTAAAACTAAACTTTATTACACATAGTTACCCTCATGATTGGCGTACTAAGAAACCAGTTATCTTCCGTGCTACACCACAATGGTTTGCCTCTATTAATAAAGTAAGACAAGATATTCTAGATGCTATTGAAGAAACAGATTTCAAAGTGGATTGGGGTAAAACACGTATTTACAATATGATCCGTGATCGTGGAGAATGGGTTATTTCTCGTCAACGTGTTTGGGGAGTTCCATTACCTGTATTCTATGCCGAGAATGGCGATATCATTATGACGAAAGAAACAGTTAACCACGTAGCTGATTTGTTTGAAGAGTATGGTTCAAATATTTGGTTTGAAAGAGAAGCAAAAGACTTATTACCTGAAGGATTTACACACCCTGGTAGTCCAAATGGTACCTTTACAAAAGAAATGGACATTATGGATGTTTGGTTTGACTCTGGTTCATCACATCGTGGTGTATTAGAAAATCGTCCAGAATTAAGTTTCCCAGCTGATCTATACTTTGAAGGTAGTGACCAATATCGTGGTTGGTTTAATTCTTCAATTACAACTGCTGTAGCAACTAGAGGTCAAGCGCCTTATAAATTCTTATTATCACACGGCTTTGTAATGGACGGTGAAGGTAAGAAAATGAGTAAATCACTAGGTAATGTTATTGTTCCTGACCAAGTTGTAAAACAAAAAGGTGCTGACATTGCACGTTTATGGGTAAGCAGTACTGATTATTTAGCAGACGTTCGTATTTCGGATGAAATCTTAAAACAAACTTCTGATGTATATCGTAAAATTAGAAATACTTTAAGATTTATGCTTGGTAATATTAACGATTTTAATCCTGATACTGATGCAATTCCTGAAACAGAATTACTTGAAGTCGATCGTTATTTACTAAATCGTTTACGTGAGTTTACTGCTAGCACAATTGAACATTATGATAACTTTGATTATTTAAATATTTATCAAGAAGTACAAAACTTTATTAATGTTGAATTGAGTAATTTCTACTTAGATTACGGTAAAGATATTCTTTATATTGAAGAGAAAAATGCGCATAAACGTCGTAGTATGCAAACTGTTCTATACCAAATCTTAGTTGATATGACTAAATTATTAGCACCTATTTTAGTTCACACAGCTGAAGAAGTTTGGACACACACACCACATGTAAAAGAAGAAAGTGTTCATTTAGCTGACATGCCTAAGGTAGTTGAAGTTGATCAAGCATTGCTTGACAAGTGGAATCAATTCATGGCATTACGTGATGATGTAAACCGTGCGTTAGAAGTTGCACGTAATAATAAAGTTATTGGTAAGTCTCTTGAAGCTAAAGTTGTAATTGGTAATAACGACAACTTTAAAGCTGCAGAGTTCTTACAACAATTTGAAGATTTACAACAATTATTCATTGTTTCACAAGTTGAAGTTTCAGATTCTGTAGACAATGCAGAGGCTTATCAACATGGTGATATTAGAATTGACCATGCAGTGGGTGAAAAATGTGAAAGATGTTGGAACTATACTGAAGAATTAGGTTCAGTAGGTGAATTAGAACACTTATGTCCACGATGCCAAGAAGTAGTTAAAACTTTAGTTTAATAAATATATTATTGAAAACACATAGGACATAAATAATATAATAATCCTATTTTGCAATTTATTGTAGCTGACTGAACAGACAAGACGCTTAAATCAAAATTTTCTCAGTTCTAGTCATCCTTGAGGGCAGGCCCCTACAAAGAAAATTTCATAAAGAAATTCTACAAGCAAAGCAAGTTGGGAGTTGGACAACGAATTTGAGAAGAATTCAGTCCGACTCCCTTTTTGTATTTACATTTATAATTTATAAGTAAAAATAATGACGATATGTAATGTTTCACTTTTTAATAAAAGGCTATTTAAATAGATATATTTATTAAATCAAGATTATTCGACTATTTAATAATTAGGGGTGAAATCATTAGTAAAATCTTATTAACAGGTGCATCTGGTTATATTGGTGGACAATTAAAAGATCAATTAAAAATGCATCATGATATTATAGCAATTTCAAGAAATACTAGTAACAAAGAAAATGAAGAGAATGTTACATGGAAAGCTGCTGATTTATTTGATTTAGATGAGATAACAGAAGTAATGGAAGGGGTAGATACTGCAATTTACCTTGTCCATTCTATGATGCCAAACGCCAAGTTAACGCAAGCAAACTTTGAAGATATGGGTGCTTTATTAGCAGATAATTTTGCGAGAGCTGCAAAGAAACAAGGCGTTAAACATATTGTATTTATGAGTGGTTTAATTCCAAATGAAGATAAACTATCTGCTCATTTACGTAGTCGTTTGGAATGTGAAAAAATTCTAGGTTCTTATGGTATACCTGTAAGTATATTAAGAGCTGGATTAATTATAGGGGCTAAGGGAAGTTCTTATCCTATTTTAAAACGTTTAGTTGAACGATTGCCTGGTATGGTATTACCTAGTTGGGCATACAATATGATAGCACCAGTTTCAATTAATGATATAATTAATAAACTGGCATTACTAGTAGAGCGAACACCACAACATAATGAGGTATTTGACATTACAGGACCTGAAATTATGAATTATAAAGAATTAATACAACGTACTGCAGTAGTGCTAAATAAGCGTTTACCAATCGTTGATTTACCAATTATACCTATTTGGGTAAGTAGATATTGGGTACAACTCATTTCACAAGTACCTAAACAAATGGTCTACCCACTTATGAATAGTTTAGTTCATGATATGATTCCACAACCAGAGCGCACGCATCCTGATATTTCTATTGGAGAGATGACTTATGAAGAAAGTGTGCAACAAGCGCTAGATGAAGAAAATGAAATGAATGAAAATCAAAACAAATCAAAAAAATCATCTAGTTCTAATAGTAAAGAACAAATTAAAGATGTTAGAGCAATATCACGCTTTAGAATTCCAGAAAATTATTCAATGGAAGATGTCTCAAAAACATATGCGAAGTTTATAAATAATATTACGTTACATTTAATTAATGGAACTATAAATGAAACTGAATTTAATATTAGTTTGCCATTTACTAATCAATTTATTTTAAAAATGGAACGTGACATGCAAGATTCTTCAAAAGATATGATTGTTTATAAAATCATAGGTGGTAATTTAGCATTATCTAATAATGGTGGTAATGCTAGATTTGAATTTAGACGCATCTTGGATTCAAATGAAGCTATTATTGCACTACAAGAATATGAACCGACGTTACCTTGGTCTGTTTATAAGTTTACACAGGCTAATATCCATAAATCTGTAATGGAATTATTTGTTAATCATATGAATAATCTTGCAGATAAAGATAAAGAAGCGACAACACAAAGTGAACAACTGTTTAGTACAATAGCGATGACTGCTGGAACAGTTATAGGTGCATATGTTGGATCAAAAATTTATCATTTGATTAAAGCCTAAATGACGAAAAATTAGTATTAATTTTAAGCTGAATATAATCCACGATTAATAACTTCATAAATAGTGAGAGAAAGACAATTTCTATGAATATATTATAGAAATTGCCTTTTCTTTTTTTGTTTGAATTTAGATGTATAGTTTTATTAAAATTAAGTGCAACTGCACTTGTGTAAGGCGTTCTAAAATAAATAACAAAACATAGTTGTGAAAATTTTAAGAAAGCATCTCGACTTAAGTGAAATAATGAACCCAATTTCTAAGACATTGCTTTAAAGCACTACTTTAGAAGTTAATAAATTGCAATATACATACAAAGACTGATAAAATTTTATATATTTTAAGATAAAATAGTAGGTATTATTTTCATTGAATTGTATTTTTCATCTAGTAAAAGAAGTAAGTTATATTTAGTAATGCAGTTTTAGGAGGCCATAATGTTTCATTCAAAACATTCACATTTTGTAAATGGTATAACTATAAATGTTAGAAATTTAGCAGACTTAAGACCATTTTATGAAACTATATTGGGATTTGAAGTTATTACAGAAACAAATCATTCTGTTCAGTACGAGATAGGTCAGTCAAATCATTTTTTAACATTAAATGAAGTTATAAATGGTAGGGAACCACTTTTATCTGAAGCAGGATTATTTTATGTAGGTATAATGCTTCCTAATATTACAGATTTAGCCGATTTACTTGTACAAATGACAGACTTTGAAATTCCGGTAAATGGTGGAGAACAAAGTGTTTGTACGTCCCTATTTTTTGAAGATCCAGAGGGGAATGCATACAAGTTTTATGTCGACCATGGTATGGATTACTGGGGCTACGATAATGAAAATGTAAAGTTAGATATTGAAGCAATCAATGTTCCACGTTTACTAACAAATGTATCAAAACAAACTTGGCAAGGGATTCCTAAAGGCACTAAAATAGGAAATTTATCACTTAAAACGATACGTATGTCAGAGGTTGAATCTTATTATTTAAGATATTTTGGACTTGAACCATCTGCGTATTTAGATCAGTTTTCACTCTATATGTCTTCAAATCAATACTATCATCATTTAGCTGTTAATCAATGGTTATCAAGTACTAAACGTGTGATGAATAACGTAACATATGGTCTTGCTTTAATTGATTATTATTATCCCGAAACAACGCATATTAATGTTAAAGGTCCAGACGGACTTTATTTTAGATTTAATTTTATAGAAGTAGTGTGATTTAATGAAGAAATTTATACTTATAATGGTTTTAGGAAGTGTACTTTTCACTGGTGGAGCGATATATGATGGAATTGATAATCAAGATATGACGCAACCTACAATTCATTTTTGGGAAAAGAACCCAATGAAATTAAACTTATATGCTAAAGGCCAATGTACGTATTATGTGTTTGATAGAATTAGACAAGATGGCAATATGATTAGTAATAGATGGGGAGATGCCAAATATTGGGCTAATGAAGCAAGCAAAGAAGGATATAAAGTTAATGATAATCCAAGTGTTGGTTCAATCCTTCAATATCCAAAAGGTCAACATGGTCATGTTGCATATGTAGACAAAGTTAATCATGATGGCTCGTTAACCGTTTTTGATATGAATTATCGTAAACCATATGAAGTTACTAAGCGCACAGTTTACGAATACCAACTAGATGAATTTAATTATATTCATCCTAAGAAAAATCAAAGTGAAAACGCATAATGAACTACAGTTACTAATATCATCATCTATTTGTAACTGTAGCTTTTTTTATATAGAGGAGTAAGCTATAATGTAGAGTGTTGTCAAAGTGTAGTGTGTGAATGGAGGCACGTGAATGAAAAAGAAATATTATATAACCATATCTTTAATAGTAGCAATCGCTATATTAATTATTGACCAAGTCACAAAACGGATTATTGCTACAACAATGAATATTGGTGATTCATATGAAGTTATTCCTAATTTTTTAAACATAACATCACATAGAAACAATGGTGCGGCATGGGGAATTCTTAGTGGTAAAATGGGATTCTTTTATATTATTACGATATTTATTCTCATCGTACTTGTACTATTTTATATTAAAGAAGCGAAGTATAATCTATTTATGCAAGTTGCAATAAGTTTACTATTTGCAGGTGCATTAGGTAACTTTATTGATCGATTAGTTAATGGTGAAGTAGTTGATTTTGTTGATACTAATATTTTTGGATATGATTTCCCAATATTTAATGTTGCGGATTCAAGTTTAACAATAGGTGTATTGTTCATAATCATTGCCTTACTTAAAGATTCGAATTCAAAAGAATAGGAGACTATAATTTGAAAACACATGAATTTAAAATTGAAAACCAAGAGCTTGTTGGACAGCGTATTGATAAATTATTACCTGAATTCAATAATGAATGGTCTAGAAGTCAAATTCAAGATTTGATTAAAGAAGATTTAGTTACAGTTAACGAAAAAGTGATTAAGTCTAATTATAAAGTTAAATTAAATGATCTTATTATTGTTACAGAGAAGGAAGTTGTCGAAGCCGATATTCAGCCAGAGAACCTAAATTTAGATATTTATTATGAAGATGAAGATGTAGCGATAGTTTATAAACCCAAAGGTATGGTAGTACATCCATCCCCAGGTCATTATTCTGGTACATTAGTTAATGGCTTAATGTACCAAATTAAAGATTTATCTGGAATTAATGGTGAAATTCGCCCAGGTATAGTTCATCGTATTGATAAAGATACTTCAGGGTTATTAATGGTTGCCAAAAATGATATTGCTCATAGAGGGTTAGTGGAACAATTAATGGATAAATCCGTTAAAAGAAAATATACCGCTTTAGTACATGGAAATATTCCACATGATTATGGCACGATTGATGCGCCTATCGGACGTAACGAGAAAGATCGACAATCAATGGATGTCGTTGATAACGGTAAAGAAGCGGTTACACACTTTAATGTTTTAGAACATTTTAATGATTACACATTAATTGAATGTCAATTAGAGACGGGGCGTACACACCAAATTCGTGTACATATGAAATATATTGGTTACCCTCTTGTTGGAGATCCAAAGTACGGTCCACGAAAAACACTTGATATTGGTGGACAAGCATTACATGCAGGTGTTATAGGATTTGAACACCCTGTTACTCATGAATACATTGAACGTCAAGCAGAATTACCTAAAGAATTTGAAACACTTTTAGAAGATATTCGCTTAAGAGATGCATAAGAAAAGAATAGTTTGGTAGCCCGCAAAGTTTCAACGCTTTGTGGGTATTTTTTCTAATTTCACATTTAATCAATGATTCTTTAATATGTATTTTTGAAAAAGTTTGTCTAATTTTTTAGTATTTCACAAATTCGATTAACTACAGTAAAAGTATTATTTATTTACAATTGATAATTTTAAAAAATTACATTGACTTATAGCTCAAAAAGTTTTAAGCTAGTAACAGTTCAAAAAAGAAATCGGTGTCTTTAAAAGAGAGTCCAGAGAGGCTTCAAAGACAATGAGTATAATTCTATATACTTTCTTAAAATAATTCAGCGAAATATATGAATTGTTTTATTAGAATGGCTTTATCATGTAATGTCTAACATTACATGTGCGTATATATTAATTTGCCCTCATGTCTTTGAAAAAGGCATGAGGGTTTTTAATTTTAAGAGGTGAGATAATGTCTGAGCGAATCATCATGGATGAAGCTGCAATACAACGTACTGTAACGCGTATGGCACATGAAATTCTTGAATATAACAAAGGTACAGAAAATCTTGTGTTACTCGGAATTAAAACGAGAGGCGAATTTTTAGCAAGACGTATACAAGACAAAATCAATCAAATTGAACAAAAAATAGTTCCAACAGGTACAATTGATATTACACATTTTCGAGATGATATTGAAATTGCTAACAAGCAAATCACTCAAGATGCAATAGAAATTGATGCTGATATTAATGATAAGGTAGTCATCATCATTGATGATGTACTTTATACAGGAAGAACTGTTAGAGCTTCACTAGATGCAATCTTGCTTCATTCTCGACCGATTAAAATTGGCTTAGCAGCACTTGTAGATCGAGGACATCGAGAATTACCAATAAGAGCAGATTTTGTAGGGAAAAACATACCAACTTCTAAAGAAGAATCTGTTTTAGTGTATTTAAACGAAAAAGATTCACAGAATGCAGTAATAATTGAATAAAGACCTTTTAAATCAGTACGAGAGACTGAAAAAGGTAAAGTATTCAAAAGTGAGTGTGGATTACAATGATAGAATGGTCAGTATTAATAACCATCTCACTATAATTGAATGCTTTGTCACGTAGATACGGATAACGATAAGTATGAGTGCTTATCTGTATGTTTACTACGATTTTTTAGTCTCTTTACATTTAAATGTAAAAGAGACTTTTTTTATGAAAGGAAGAAAAAAGATGGAAAATGAACAAATGTTTGAACGAACCGTCAAACCGGTGTTAGACGTACAAGACAAACCTAAACCAACACAATGGGCGCTACTGAGTTTGCAACATTTATTTGCAATGTTTGGTTCTACAGTATTAGTGCCATTCCTAACTGGCTTGCCAATATCAGCTGCTTTACTTGCATCCGGGATAGGAACATTGCTTTATATATTAATTACTAAGGCAAAGATTCCAGCATATTTAGGATCAAGTTTCGCATTTATCACACCAATTATTACTGGATTAAGCACACATAGCTTAGGAGACATGTTAGTAGCACTATTCGCAAGTGGAGTAATGTATGTCATCATCGGTATCCTAATCAAAATCAGTGGTACAGGATGGTTAATGCATTTACTTCCACCGGTAGTTGTAGGACCAGTAATCATGGTAATTGGATTAAGTTTAGCACCAACAGCAGTTAATATGGCAATGTACGAGAACTCAGGAGATATGAAAGGGTACAATTTAAGCTATCTGGTTGTCGCGCTTATTACATTACTTGTAACAATAATTGTGCAAGGGTTCTTCAAAGGTTTCTTATCACTTATACCGGTACTTATTGGTATCATTGTTGGCTATATTGTTTCAATCTTTATGGGGTTAGTTAACTTTTCGAATATTGCTAAAGCAAACTGGATTGACTTCCCACATATCTATTTACCATTTAAAGATTATGTGCCATCGATTCACCTTGGTTTAATACTCGTTATGTTACCAATCGTTTTCGTAACCGTAAGTGAGCATATCGGTCACCAAATGGTTATCAACAAAATCGTAGGTAGAAACTTCTTCGAGGATCCAGGTTTACATCGCTCAATAATCGGAGATGGTGTTTCAACAATGTTCGCTAGTATTATTGGTGGTCCACCAAGCACAACATACGGCGAAAACATCGGTGTACTAGCAATAACAAAGATTTACAGTATCTATGTTATTGGCGGTGCAGCGGTTATAGCGATTGTCTTATCATTTATTGGTAAGTTCTCAGCGTTGATTTCTTCAATACCGACACCGGTAATGGGCGGCGTGTCAATCTTATTGTTCGGTATTATAGCAGCAAGTGGACTAAGAATGTTAGTTGAAAGTAACATTGATTTTGCAAGCAACCGCAACCTAGTAATCGCATCAGTCATCTTAGTTGTAGGTATAGGTAACTTACTCATCAATTTAAAAGGTTTAGGTGTAAACCTTCAAATCGAAGGTATGGCACTAGCAGCACTTTCAGGTATTATCTTAAATTTAATTTTGCCAAAAGAAAAACAGGATTCAAAAAACTAATTTAACAAGGATTATTTATCAGGAGGCGCTTTATGAATAACTTATTATCTATGGAACATTTATCTAACGAGGACATTTACGATTTAATTCAAACAGCTTGTGATTACAAATCAGGAAAGCAAACCTTACCACAATTCGAAGGGAAGTTTGTTTCTAATTTATTCTTTGAAAATTCAACTCGAACTAAGTGTAGCTTTGAAGTAGCAGAACAAAAATTAGGTCTGAAAGAGGTAAATTTTGAAACAAGTACATCATCAGTACAAAAAGGTGAATCACTATATGATACCTGTAAAACACTTGAAAGCATTGGTGTTGATTTACTAGTAATCAGACATTCTCAAAATGCATACTATGAAGAATTAGAAAATCTTAATATTCCAATTGCTAATGCTGGAGATGGTAGTGGCCAACACCCTACACAAAGTCTTTTAGATATTATGACAATCTATGAGGAATACGGTTCATTTGAAGGATTAAACATTTTAATATGTGGTGATATTAAAAATTCACGTGTAGCTCGAAGTAATTTCATAAGTCTAACTTCATTAGGCGCAAATGTAATGTTCTCAAGTCCAGATGAATGGGTGGACGACTCATTAGATGCACCATATGTTCAAATTGATGATGTCATCGACCAAGTAGATATTGTTATGTTATTACGTGTTCAACATGAACGTCATGGTATTACTGGAGAAGCTAATTTCGAGGCAAATGAATACCATGAACAATATGGTTTAACAATGAATAGATACAATAAGTTAAAAGATAAAGCAATCGTAATGCACCCTGCACCAGTTAACAGAGGAGTAGAAATCGATAGTGAATTAGTTGAAGCACCAAAGGCACGAATTTTTAAACAAATGACTAATGGCATGTATTTAAGAATGTCAGTAATCAATAAACTATTATCAGGAAAAGAGGCGTAAACATTGAAATTAATTAAAAATGCTCAAATTTTAGATAACGGTGAACTTAAACAAGCATCCATTTTAATAGATGGTCAGCACATCAAAGAAATTAACAATAACATTGAAGTAGATGAAAATGTTGAAGTAATTGATGCACAAGGTCATTTTGTAGCACCAGGTTTAATCGATGTTCATGTACATTTACGTGAGCCTGGTGGGGAACATAAGGAGACAATTGAAACAGGTACAAAAGCTGCAGCACGTGGAGGATTCACAACTGTATGTCCAATGCCTAATACACGCCCAGTACCAGACTCAGTTGAACATATGGATCGATTACAACAATTAATTCAAGATAATGCGCAAGTCCGTGTATTACCATATGCTTCAATAACTGTGCGTCAAGCTGGAAAAGAACATGTTGACTTTGATGCATTAGCAAAGCAAGGTGCGTTTGCTTTCACTGACGACGGTGTTGGTGTGCAGGAATCAGCAATGATGTATGAAGCAATGCAACAAGCTGCAAAGGTCAACAAAGCAGTTGTAGCACATTGTGAAGATAATAGTTTAATTTATGGCGGTGCTATGCACCAAGGTAAACGCAGTGAAGAACTTGGTATACCTGGTATTCCAAATATTTGTGAAGCGGTACAAATAGCGAGAGATGTATTATTAGCTGAAGCAGCTAACTGTCATTATCATGTATGTCACGTATCGACAAAAGAGAGTGTCAGAGCTATTCGTGATGCTAAAGCAGCAGGTATTCATGTGACGGCTGAAGTTACACCACATCATTTACTGTTAACTGAAGATGATGTTCCAGGGGATAATGCAATCTATAAAATGAATCCTCCTTTAAGAAGTAAAGAAGATAGAGACTCATTATTAGAAGGGTTATTAGATGGCACAATTGATTGTATCGCAACAGACCATGCACCACATGCTAAAGAAGAGAAAGCACAGCCAATGACTAAAGCACCATTTGGCATAGTAGGAAGTGAAACAGCTTTCCCATTACTTTACACGCATTTTGTAAAAAATGGTGACTGGTCATTACAACAATTAGTTGACTACCTAACAATTAAACCAGCACAAACATTTGATTTACCTTATGGCAAATTGGAAGAAGGTTGCTTTGCTGACTTAACGATTATCAATTTAGATGAAGAACGTGAAATCAAAGGTGAAGATTTCTTATCTAAAGCAGACAACACACCATTCATTGGTTACAAAGTTTATGGTAATCCAATTTTAACAATGGTAGAAGGCGAAGTAAAATTTAAGGAGGATAAATAAATGCTTGAGCGACGTTATCTTGTATTAGAGGATGGGACTTATTATGAAGGGTATCAATTAGGATCTAATGATTTATCTGTGGGAGAAATCGTATTTAACACAGCGATGACTGGATATCAAGAGACGATATCAGACCCTTCATATACTGGTCAAATCATTACATTCACATACCCATTAATCGGTAATTACGGTATCAATAGAGATGACTTCGAAGCACTAACACCAACTTTGAATGGTGTAGTAGTGAAAGAAGCAAGCACACATCCTAGTAATTTTAGAAACCAAAAGACGTTACATGATGTGCTTGTTCAATACAAGATACCTGGCATTTCAGGTGTAGATACACGTAGCATCACACGTAAAATTAGACAACACGGTGTTTTAAAAGCTGGGTTTACTGATAATCGAGATGGCATTGATTCATTAATTAACACATTAAAAAGTACTGAATTACCTCGTGATGAAGTAGAAACAGTATCTACTAAAACACCTTATGTTTCAACAGGTTCAGATTTGAGTGTGGTCTTATTAGACTTTGGTAAAAAACAAAATATTGTTAGAGAATTAAATATGCGTGGCTGTAACGTAACTGTAGTACCATATAACACCACTGCTGAAGAAATATTAGCCATGTCACCAGATGGTGTTATGTTATCAAATGGTCCTGGTGATCCAGATGTTGTAGAGGTTGCAATAGAAATGATTAAAGGTATTTTAGGTAAAATTCCATTCTTTGGAATTTGCTTAGGACACCAATTATTTGCATTATCACAAGGTGCAACATCATTTAAAATGAAATTCGGTCATCGTGGCGCTAATCATCCCGTAAAAGACTTACGTAGTGGGAAAGTAGATATTACAAGTCAAAACCATGGTTATGCTATCGATAAAAATTCATTGGTAAATACTGACTTAGAAGTAACTCATATTGCACTTAATGATGGTACAGTTGAAGGATTAAGACATAAAACCTTGCCAGCATTCTCTGTACAATACCATCCTGAAGCAAGACCAGGTCCAAGTGACTCAAATTATTTATTCGATGAATTTATGACTATGATGAAAGAATTTAAAGAAAAGGAGCAAACAGCAAATGCCTAAACGTGACGATATACAAACGATTCTAGTGATTGGATCAGGTCCAATTATCATCGGACAAGCTGCAGAATTTGATTACGCAGGTACACAAGCGTGTCTTGCCTTAAAAGAAGAAGGCTACCGTGTCATATTAGTAAATTCTAATCCAGCAACAATTATGACGGATAAAGAAATTGCAGATAAAGTTTATATCGAACCGTTAACACACGACTTTATTGCACGTATCATACGTAAAGAACAACCTGATGCATTGCTACCAACTTTAGGTGGTCAAACAGGATTAAATATGGCTATTCAATTACATGATAGTGGTGTATTAGAGGCTAATAATGTGAAATTACTTGGTACAGAATTAAAGTCAATTCAACAAGCAGAAGATAGAGAACTATTTAGATCACTAATGAATGATTTGAATGTACCTGTTCCTGAAAGTGATATTGTGAATACTGTTGAACAAGCATTTGCATTCAAAGATGAAGTAGGTTATCCACTCATCGTTCGTCCAGCATTTACTATGGGCGGTACAGGTGGTGGCATATGCTACAATGATGAAGAATTAAAAGAAGTAGTGAGTAATGGATTGCATTACAGCCCGGCTACACAATGCTTAATTGAAAAGTCAATTGCTGGTTTCAAAGAAATCGAGTATGAAGTAATGCGCGATAAAAATGACAATGCTATTGTGGTTTGTAATATGGAGAATATAGATCCTGTAGGTATTCATACAGGTGACTCTATCGTAGTTGCACCAAGTCAAACATTATCAGATGTTGAATATCAAATGTTACGTGATGTATCTTTAAAAGTTATTAGAGCATTAGGTATTGAAGGAGGATGTAATGTTCAACTTGCATTAGATCCACATTCATTTAATTACTACATTATTGAAGTGAATCCACGTGTATCTCGTTCATCAGCGCTTGCATCTAAAGCAACTGGATATCCGATAGCGAAATTAGCAGCGAAGATTGCAGTGGGCTTAACGTTGGATGAAATGCTAAACCCAGTTACAGGTACATCATATGCAGCCTTTGAACCAACACTAGATTATGTTATTTCCAAAATTCCAAGATTCCCATTTGATAAATTTGAAAAAGGTGAACGTGAATTAGGTACTCAAATGAAAGCCACTGGTGAAGTAATGGCTATAGGACGTACATATGAAGAATCTTTATTAAAAGCGATACGTTCACTTGAATACGGTGTACATCATTTAGGTTTACCAAATGGAGAGAGTTTTGACTTAGATTATATTAAAGAACGCATCAGTCATCAAGATGATGAAAGACTCTTCTTTATAGGTGAAGCAATTAGACGTGGTACAACACTTGAAGAGATACACAATATGACGCAAATCGATTATTTCTTCTTAAATAAATTTCAAAATATCATTAATATTGAACATGAATTAAAAAATCACCCAGGAGATTTGGAATATCTTAAATATGCTAAAGATTATGGATTTAGTGATAGAGTAATTGCACATCGATTCGGCATGACAGAATCAGAAGTATATCAATTACGCCAAGATAATAATATTAAACCAGTATACAAAATGGTTGACACTTGTGCTGCAGAGTTTGAATCAACAACGCCATACTACTATGGCACATATGAAACTGAAAATGAGTCAATTGTAACTGATAAAGAGAAAATATTAGTGCTTGGTTCAGGTCCTATTCGTATTGGACAAGGGGTAGAATTTGACTATGCTACTGTACACGCTGTATGGGCAATTCAAAATGCTGGATATGAGGCAATTATCGTGAATAATAACCCTGAAACAGTATCTACTGACTTTTCAATTTCAGATAAGTTATACTTTGAACCGCTAACTGAAGAAGATGTGATGAACATTATTAATTTAGAACAACCTAAAGGTGTTGTAGTTCAATTTGGTGGTCAAACAGCAATTAACTTAGCAGATAAACTAGCTAAACATGGTGTCAAAATATTAGGTACGTCTTTAGAAGATTTAAATCGTGCTGAGGATAGAAAAGAATTCGAAGCGCTATTGCATACGATTGATGTACCTCAACCTAAAGGTAAGACTGCAACTTCTCCAAGGGAGGCACTAACGAATGCACGTGAAATTGGTTATCCTGTAGTTGTAAGACCATCTTATGTGCTCGGTGGTCGCGCAATGGAAATTGTAAGTAGCGATGCAGAATTAGAAAATTATATGGAGCAAGCTGTTAAAGCTAGCCCTGAGCACCCAGTGTTAGTTGATAGATACTTAACAGGTAAAGAGATAGAAGTCGATGCAATTTCAGATGGAGAAACAGTTATCATTCCAGGTATTATGGAACATATAGAACGTGCTGGTGTGCATAGTGGTGACTCAATAGCTGTATATCCGCCTCAAACGTTAAGTCAAGAAGATATCGATACGCTAGAGGAATATACTATCAAATTAGCAAAAGGGTTAAACATCGTTGGTCTAATTAATATTCAGTTTGTTATTGCACATGACGGTGTTTACGTATTAGAAGTAAACCCTCGTGCAAGTCGTACCGTACCGTTCTTAAGTAAAATTACCGATAATCAAATGGCACAACTAGCTATGCAAGCTATTATGGGTACTCGTTTTAAAGACTTAGGCTATAAACAAGGTGTACAACCTTATTCAGAGGGTGTGTTCGTTAAAGCACCAGTATTTAGTTTTAATAAACTAAAAAATGTTGATGTGACATTGGGACCAGAAATGAAATCTACCGGTGAAGTTATGGGTAAAGATTTAACTTTAGAAAAAGCACTTTACAAAGGATTAACAGGTAGTGGTGTAGAAGTTAAAGATCACGGTACTGTTCTTATGACAGTAAGTGATAAAGATAAAGATGAAATTGTTAAAATAGCACACCGTTTAAATGAAGTAGGCTATAAAATTTTAGCAACTCAAGGTACTGCAGAAAAATTAAAAGAAGACAACATTCCAGTTGAAGTTGTAGGCAAAATTGGTGGCGACGATGATTTATTAACACGTATACAAAATGGCGAAGTACAAATTGTCATTAATACGATGACTAAGGGTAAAGAAGTAGAAAGAGACGGGTTCCAAATTCGTCGTACAACAGTTGAGAATGGTGTGCCATGTCTAACTTCATTAGATACGGCTAATGCTTTAACTAATGTAATTGAAAGTATGACGTTTTCAATGAGAACTATGTAGATTTACAACTTGAGAACGACAAGGGCGTTATATGTCAGTGAATATTTTTAAACTGATTATGACGACCAAGTCGTTCGTTTTCAAAGGAGCTATAATATGAAAGATTTACCTATCATAGCATTGGATTTCGAATCAGCAAATAAAGTTAATACATTCTTGGACCAATTTGATGAACCACTTTTCGTGAAAATTGGAATGGAACTATTCTATCAAGCGGGACCAGATTTGATTAAATCGATTAAATCTCGTGGCCATGACATATTCTTAGATTTGAAGCTACATGATATTCCAAACACAGTTGAAAAAGCAATGGAAGGCTTAGGAAAGTTAGATGTAGACTTAGTTAATGTGCATGCAGCTGGAGGTACAGACATGATGAAAGCTGCAGTAAGGGGTTTGCATAAATATAGTAATGATACAAAGATCATTGCTGTGACGCAATTAACATCTACAACAGAAGAAATGCTACGTAATGAACAAAACATTCAGACGACGATTAAAGAAGCAGTGTTAAACTATGCTACTTTAACACAACAAGCTGGTTTAGATGGTGTGGTTTGTTCTCCACTTGAAGCAGAATTGCTAACAAACAAATTAGGTTCTAATTTCTTAAAAGTCACACCAGGTATTAGACCACAAGGGGCAGCTGTAGATGATCAAAAACGTATTACTACACCTGAAGATGCTAAACAATTAGGGGCAACACATATCGTAGTTGGGCGACCAATAACCCAAAGCGAGAATCCTGTGGAAAGTTATCATACTATTAAAGAAAGTTGGTTAGGTTAATATGGCTAAAGAAATAGCAAAATCTTTATTAGATATTGAAGCGGTAACATTATCTCCGAATGACTTATATACGTGGAGTTCAGGTATCAAATCTCCTATCTACTGTGATAACCGTGTAACATTAGGTTATCCTGAAGTGCGACGTGCCATTCGTGATGGATTAAGTCAAATGATTATTGAACAATTTGGTGATGTAGATATTGTTTCTGGTACAGCCACAGCAGGTATTCCTCATGCCGCTTACATCTCTGAAAAGTTAAATTTACCTATGA
This sequence comes from Staphylococcus sp. HMSC14D10, assembly GCF_001808125.1. Taxonomy (NCBI): domain Bacteria; kingdom Bacillati; phylum Bacillota; class Bacilli; order Caryophanales; family Staphylococcaceae; genus Staphylococcus; species Staphylococcus sp. HMSC14D10. The sequence continues at coordinate 36,532 of NZ_KV792240.1, forward strand.
ATTATGTTCGCTCTAAAAGTAAAAGTCATGGTAAACAAAATCAAATTGAAGGAGCAGTAAGTAAAGGGAAGAAAGTGGTAGTAGTAGAAGATTTAATTTCTACAGGTGGATCTTCAATTACAGCAGTTGAAGCTTTAAAGGATGCTGGTGCTGATGTTTTAGGTGTCGTTGCCATTTTCACTTATGGTTTAAAGAAAGCGGATGACATGTTTAATGAAATTGATGTTCCGTTTTATACACTAAGTAATTATAATGAGTTAATTGAAGTGGCTCGTGAAGAAGGAAAAATTTCTGAGAATGATATACAGACTTTAGTTGAATGGAGAGATAACTTGTAATATGCTATGTTAAAAGGGGGATTGATTATGATGACCGATGGTGAGGCTAATCGTTTCTATAACAATATGAAACATGTTAACGAATTCTTATATAAAGAAGAAGATTTTAAATCCCCGGATAACATAATGTCGATTGACAATAGTATTAGAGAAATGAGTGGAACTCAGTCAAAAGTGAGTATGGATTCATTTATCCATACGAGTGATTTCTTTAAAAAAGCTAAAGAAGCGTTAAGGCAAAAAGGTATAATAGATTAAAAACGTGGTATATATGACTAACTCTTTTTCACATATAGTTAAAAAGTAGTCATATATACCATGTTTTTATTTTAATAAAGAAAATATAAAACAATAAATTAGCGAATAAAAATTTTAATTAGTACCCATCCGATAAGTAAGACAATAAGCATAGATAAAATCGGTATAATAAGATGCATCATATTAGAAAGCCTCCAATTGAACTTTAGTTTAATTTTAACTTGAAAATAGTATAAGTCAAAAATTTAGATTAAAAGAATCAAATATTCAAATTTTTTCAAAATAATTAAAATTAGTCTAAAATAAGTATTAAAAATATAGAGAGGGGAATTATTGTGGAAATACCGAAAATAACAACATTTCTAATGTTTAATAATCAAGCAGAAGAAGCTGTAAATTTATATACGAGTCTATTTGAAAACAGTGAAATTTTAACTATGGTGAAGTATGGTGAAGAGGGACCAGGCGTTCCTGGAACAGTACAACATTCTATATTTACGTTGAATGGACAAGTATTTATGGCAATCGATGCTGATAATGGAGAAGATTTACCGATGAATCCATCCATTTCTTTATATATAACTGTTGATAATGCCATGGAAATGGAACGACTATTTAATGGTTTGAAGAAAGAAGGCGCTATATTGATGCCTAAAACTGCAATGCCACCATTCCGCGAATTCGCATGGGTTCAAGATAAATTTGGAGTTAGTTTTCAACTCGCGTTACCTGAAAAATAAAAAATAGGATTAGAACCGAATGTATAAATGTATTTGGTTCTAATCCTATTCTTTATTATAGAGTTATTTTGTCGTTCTTATTTGACTTTCATACTTTGGATTTTGTCATAATCTGGAGTTGCAAATAATGTTTTTTGATTGTCATAAGTTACAAACCCAGGTTTAGCGCCTGAAGGTTTATGAACATTTCTTATTTCCGTGTAGTCTACGGGAATTTGACCAGAATTACCCGCTTTTGAGAAATAACCAGCTAACATAGCTGCCTCTTTAATCGTTTCTTCACTTGGTGCATCATTCAAAATGACAACGTGTGAACCTGGAATATCTTTTGTATGGAACCATATATGGGACTTTTGAGCTTTACGATTAGTTAAATAATCATTTTGTTTATTATTTTTACCTACTAATATAGTATCGCCATCCGTAGAGATATATGTTTGAAGTTGAATTTTATCATTCTTTTTCTTTTTGATGTTTTTACGTTGCTTCATAAATCCCTGTTCTGCTAATTCATCGCGAATATCATCAATTTCATCAACTGTAATATGATCTAATTGTTGTTCAATATTTGCAAAATAATCTATGTTTTCACGTGTTAAATGAATTTGATGATCTAATTCACGTTCACGTGTTTTCATACGATTATATTGCTTGTAGTAATATTGCGCATTAACTGATGGTGATTTAGTAGGATTCAAAGGTATCGTTATTTCCTCATTGGTGTAGTAATTTAATACACTTACAGCGTCATCACCTTGATTAATACGATAAATATTAGCGGTAATTAATTCACCGTAAAGTTGTTGTTTATCTTTATCTTTAGCACTTTCATATTCATCAATTAGTTTACTTAATTTATGCTGATATTTTTGAGATTGTTGTTGCACAAATCGAACTAAATCATTTGCGCGTTGTTTAACGCGTTCTCTTTCACCACGTGCATCATAGTAGCGATCTAATAATTCATGTAAGGACTCATATTCAACCATGTCATCATGAAATTGCATTAATTTCATAAAATAAAAATCTTCTTTTCCAGTTTCATGATTTTTATGGAAAATAGGGACGGGTGTTTTCAATGTCTGGTTGATAACTTCGTCATATGCTTTAGGTAGTGTTTCCGTTGTCATAAATTGATAGCGATTAACAATTTCATTAGTAATGAGTGGGCTAAAGCCTTCGAAAGTGTTTAATAATTGTTTCGCAATTTTACCACTATTGAAATCTATATATTTTAAAGCTTCTTCGCCTGTTATATTAAAAGGGTTCAATTTGTTTTGAGTAGGTGGCGCTTCATATTTGAATCCTGGCATAACAGTACGATATTGATTGGTATTAGGGGTTAAATGTTTAAACCCTTCAATTATTTTGTAATTGTCATCAACAAGTAACAAGTTACTATGTTTACCCATGATTTCTAAGATAACCGTGCGGTAAATGGTATCACCAATTTCATCTTTACTTTCAATATCGATTTCAATACGTCGGTCATTGCCAATCTGACGTATAGCTTTAATAATGCCACCTTCTAGATGCTTTCTAAAAACACGAGCAAACATTGGTGGGTCAAATGGATTATCATATTTTTTAGTCGTAATATGCATTCTTGAAAAACTAGGGTGTATGGATAGTAATAGTTGATGATTTTTGCGATTTTGACGTATAACTATTAGGATAGTGTCATTTTCAGGTTGGTTGATTTTATGAATTCGTCCTGATACTAAAAACTGTATTGATTCAACCATTTTTTTAGTGAATAAGCCATCATATGCCATAAATAATTTCCACCTTCAATTTAATCATTCAGTATATTGTAACATGGTAGAATGATAGCGTCATGATTTAAGTTTATGTTGCATACTCTATACAATTTTAACTACAATATGATATTATATTTAAATAATAGAAGAATAGCTTAGAGAGGTCGTAAGGCATGGATAATGAAAAAGGATTACTAATTGTTCTTTCAGGTCCTTCAGGAGTAGGCAAAGGAACTGTTCGCAAAGAGATATTTGATGATCCAACTACATCATATAAGTACTCTATTTCAATGACGACACGAAATATGCGTGAAGGTGAAGTTGATGGTGTAGATTACTTTTTTAAGACGAAAGAAGAATTTGAAGCTTTAATTCAGGAAGATCAATTTATTGAATATGCTGAATACGTTGGAAATTACTATGGTACACCTGTTCAATATGTTAAGGATACGATGGCTGCTGGACATGATGTGTTCTTAGAAATTGAAGTAGAGGGTGCCAAACAAGTAAGAAAGAAATTTCCAGATGCATTATTTATCTTCCTTGCACCACCTAGCTTAGATCATTTGAAAGAGCGTTTAGTTGGACGTGGCACTGAATCAGACGAGAAGATACAATCCAGAGTAAATGAAGCACGTAAAGAAGTAGAGATGATGAATCTTTATGACTATGTTGTGGTAAACGATGAAGTCCATTTAGCGAAAAAACGTATTCAATCAATTGTTGAAGCAGAACACTTAAAACGCGAACGTGTTGAAGCTATATATAGAAAAATGTTATTGGAGGCCAAAAAATAATGTTAAACCCACCATTAAACCAGTTACAATCTAAAATTAATTCTAAATATTTAATTGCTACGACTGCAGCTAAGCGTGCACGTGAATTAGATGAAAGACCTGAAACTGCTTTATTAAGTGGATATCATTCAGCTAAACCTGTTGGTGAAGCGTTAGAAGAGATTGCTGGCGGTAAAATTACACCAGTAGTTTCTGATGAATTCACAATGTAAAAAAACGAATTAAATATAATTTTTCATATGCACATCTTATTGATTTAAGTATAACCACTTTTCAATAAGATGTGTCTTTTTAATTAAACGTTTAATTTGTGTATAATAAATTTAATATAAATAATGATTAATAATCGAGATAGTAAAAGGGAGAAATACGATTATGAAACACATTTTACTAGCTGTTACAGGTGGTATTGCAGCATATAAAGCAATAGATTTAACGAGCAAATTAACACAAGCCGGTTATGATGTACGCGTGATGTTATCAGAACATGCTCAAGAATTTGTTACTCCACTAGCTTTCCAAGCTATTAGTAGAAATCCAGTATATACTAATACGTTTAAGGAAGAGAATCCACAAGAAATTCAACATATCGCACTAGGCGATTGGGCAGATGCGATTGTAGTTGCCCCAGCTACTGCCAATGTGATAGCTAAATTAAGTGTGGGAATAGCAGATGATATTTTGACATCAACCTTGATAGCTACTGAGACGCCAAAGTTTATTGCCCCAGCAATGAATGTACATATGTATGAAAACAACCGCACGCAACATAATATTAACGTTTTAATGCAAGATGGATATCACTTTATTGAACCTGGGGATGGTTATTTAGCATGTGGTTATGTTGCTAAAGGACGAATGGAAGAACCTTTGCAGATTGTCAAAGTCCTGAATGATTTTTTTAATTCTCAAAAGGTAAAAGAAGAGAGTTCATTTAAAGGTAAACATGCGTTAGTGACAGCTGGACCAACTGTCGAGGTGATTGACCCAGTTCGTTTTGTATCAAATCGTTCTTCTGGAAAAATGGGTTACGCTTTAGCTGAGGCGTTAAGAAATAGAGGTGCCCACGTTACATTAGTAACTGGACCAACACAACTAACTGATCCGATTGATATAGATGTTGTTCATATTGAAAGTGCAGAGGAAATGTTTGAAGCGGTGACGACACGTTTTGATAAACAAGATATGGTTATTAAAGCAGCAGCTGTTTCAGATTATACGCCAATGGAAGTATTAGATCATAAAATGAAAAAGCAAGATGGCGCTTTAGCTGTGACGTTTAAACGTACTAAAGATATTCTTAAATATTTAGGTGAACATAAAGGACAACAATACTTAGTTGGGTTCGCTGCTGAAACGCAAAATATAGAAGCATATGCACAAGATAAGTTAAAACGAAAAAATGCAGATGTCATTATTTCAAATAATGTAGGTGACAAGACGATTGGTTTTAAATCAGATGATAATGAATTGACAATGCATTTTAAAAATAAAGAAATGATTAATATTAAGAGAGGCAAAAAAGTTCAATTAGCTGAACAAATTTTAGATGAATTAGAAACTAGGTGGCAATAATGATTGCAAAGGTAATAGTAGATATTCCTTCTAAGAGCGTTGACTTCAAATTTGATTATCTTATACCCAAAAATTTAGAAGTGTTTATTCAAGTTGGCGTCAGAGTTGTAGTTCCATTCGGTCCTCGTACAATTCAAGGATACGTAATGAATATTGAAACCGAACCAAGTGATGATATTAATCTTGAAAAACTTAAAGAAATCAGAGTAGTTCAAGATATAAAGCCTGAATTAACTTCTGAATTAATTCAATTAAGTGAATGGATTAGCCATTATCATGTATCAAAAAGTATTTCTGTATTAGAGGTCATGTTACCGAGTGCTATCAAAGCTAAATATACTAAAGTCTTTGAAGTTGTGAAACATAATGATATGGATGAGCAGTTGCTAAAATTTTTTGATTCCGACGGTCAATATAAGTATAAAGATGCTCAAAAAAATGACCATCTTCCTATTTTAAATAAACTCTTAAAGGCTGGGACTGTAAAAGAAGTAACCCTATTATCTCAAAATATTAAAAAGAAAACACAGAAAGCTGTACGTATTATAGATGGATATCATCCAGATGAAGTCCTTGCTGAACTTGAGAAAAAAATCAAACAATATGATGTATATGCTTACCTTCTAGATGAGCGCCATAAAACTGTCTTTTTAAAAGATATGGAAGAAATGGGTTTTTCTAAATCAAGTATTGACGGATTAGTTAAAAAAGGTTTTATCGAAAAATATAATGCTGAAGTAGAGCGTGATCCTTTTGCTAATCGAGTGTTTGAACAAGAAGAGAAACGAGAACTGACTTCAGAACAACGTATTGCTTATGAAAATATTAAAGAGAAAATTAATAATAGTGAACAACGAACATTCTTACTACATGGCGTGACAGGTTCAGGTAAAACTGAAGTTTACTTGCAAACTATTGAAGAAGTACTTAATAAAGGTAAAGAAGCAATGATGTTAGTCCCTGAAATTGCATTAACACCTCAAATGGTTTTACGATTTAAGCGTCGTTTTGGTGATGATGTAGCAGTATTACATTCTGGCTTATCTAATGGTGAACGGTATGATGAATGGCAAAAGATTAGAGATGGTAGAGCCCGTGTTAGTGTTGGAGCTCGTTCAAGTATTTTTGCCCCTTTTAAAAATTTAGGAATTATCATTATAGATGAAGAGCATGAATCAACGTATAAACAAGAGGATTATCCCCGTTATCACGCGAGAGATATTGCTGAATGGAGAAGTCAATTTCATCAATGTCCTCTAGTCTTAGGAAGTGCAACACCAAGTTTAGAATCATATGCGCGCGCTGAAAAAGGTGTGTATCAGCTACTAACGTTACCTACAAGGGTTAATCAACAGGCTTTACCTTCAATAGATATTGTTGACATGCGAGAAGAATTAAGCGCTGGCAATCGTTCGATGTTTTCTATTGAATTACGAGAGGCTATTGAAGAACGATTACGTAAAAATGAGCAAATCGTATTATTTCTTAATCGTCGAGGATATGCATCATTTATGTTATGTCGAGATTGTGGTTATGTACCACAATGTCCACACTGTGATATCTCATTAACCTATCATAAGTCTACGGACCAATTAAAATGTCATTATTGTGGTTATCATGAGATGGCTCCGAATAAGTGTCCTAATTGTGAGAGTTCGCATATACGTCAAGTAGGGACTGGTACACAACGCGTAGAAGAAATCTTGCAACAAGAATTTGAAGAAGCGCGTATTATACGAATGGATGTTGACACAACTTCTAGAAAAGGTGCTCACGAGAAATTACTTACTGAATTTGAAGAAGGTAAGGGCGATATTTTATTAGGCACACAAATGATTGCAAAAGGGTTGGACTATCCCAATATTACGCTAGTAGGTGTTTTGAACGCAGATACAATGTTAAATCTACCTGATTTCCGTGCTAGTGAACGAACGTATCAACTATTAACGCAGGTAGCTGGAAGAGCGGGTCGTCATGATAAACCGGGTAGAGTTATTATTCAAACATACAATCCAGAACACTATGCTATTGAAGATGTTCAAAAGAACGATTATCTAACCTTTTATCAAAAAGAGATGGAATTCAGAAAGATAGGTAAATACCCACCATACTATTTCTTAATTAATTTTATGATATCTCATAAAAATATGAAAAAAGTGATGGAGGCCTCTAAACATATTCATCAAATTTTATTACAACATCTAACGGATCGCGCGTTAGTTTTAGGGCCATCTCCAGCAGCCATCGCACGAATTAACAATGAACATCGTTTTCAAATTTTAGTTAAATATAAGAGCGAACCAGAATTACTGAAAGCACTTCAATTTTTAGATGATTATTATCATGAAGCTTATTTAAAGGATAAGCTAGCATTAAAAATAGACATTAATCCGCAAATATTAATGTAAAAAATAAGAGTTACGCAATTATTAAGGATGGATTACTAAATTGCGTAACTCTTTTACTTTAATTACATTACAACATTTCCGTTTTCATCAGCTGGTCTTAATAAAGTTAAGACGCCACTTATAATTGCAATAATGTGTGGAATTCCTGTCCAGAAAAAGGCCAAGTGTAAAAGTCCTGACATTGTTTTACCTGCATAAAATTTATGAACGCCGAAACCGCCTAAAAAGAATGCGAGCACAATGTATATAATTTTATTTACTTCCATATTCACACCTCCACTGTTAAATATTGTATTTATTGGTATCTTTAATATATATTTTAAAGGTATAGAAAATAAAAGCAATTAAAACAGATTGAAGTGCCTAAATTTAAGACTAAGGTCGCATTTCAAAGTGAATTAAGTTATAATAATATGATGAATTTTTCAAGAGGAGCATATTTAATGGCGATACAAAAATTAGTCCAGTCAACGCATCCTGTATTAACTAAACAAGCACAACCTATTAAAGCGTATGATGCTACATTAAAAGATTTATTATTAGATTTGGAAGACACATTATATGCAAAAGAGGCCTCAGCTTTATGTGCGCCTCAAATCGGCATAAGTAAACAAGTAGCTATCATTGATATGGAATTTGAAGGATTATTGCAACTAATCAATCCTAAAATTAAATCAGAATCTAATGATAAAATAATCGATCTTGAAGGATCTGTAAATTTACCGGGTATATATGGAGAAGTCGAACGTAGTAAAATGATTACAATTGAAGCGAATGATTTAGAAGGTAATACGATTGAACTAACTGCATATGACGATGTAGCTAGAATGATACTGCATATAATCGATCAAATGAATGGTATACCATTTACAAAACGTGCACAGCATTTATTAACTGATGAAGAAGTGGAGGCGTATTTTGAAAATGACTAAAGTGATATTTATGGGGACACCTGATTTTTCAACTAAAGTATTGGAAATGTTAATCGAAGAGCATGACGTCATAGCAGTCGTGACTCAACCCGACAGACCAGTTGGGCGTAAACGGGTATTAACGCCACCACCTGTTAAACAAGTGGCTGAAGAACACAATTTACCTGTGCTTCAACCAGAAAAATTAATTCAATCTGATGAATTGGAGCAACTATTACAGTTAGAGCCCGATTTAATCGTTACTGCAGCTTTCGGACAGTTATTGCCTGAACAGTTATTACAATTACCTAAGTTAGGTGCAATTAATGTTCATGCATCATTATTACCAAAGTATCGCGGTGGCGCACCAATACATCAAGCGATAATAGATGGTGAAGCTCAAACAGGAATCACAATCATGTATATGGTTAAAAAGCTAGATGCAGGAAATATTATTTCACAAAAAGCTATTAATATTGAAGATAATGACGATGTAGGTACGATGCATGATAAGCTTAGTGTACTCGGTGCTAAACTACTAAAAGAAACGCTACCTTCAATTGTAAATCGCACGAATGATAGTATTGCACAAGATGATGCACAAGCAACATTCGCTTCAAATATTAGCAGAGAAGATGAAAGAATTGATTGGACTATGAATGCAAAAGATATTCATAATCATATTCGTGGCTTATCACCATGGCCAGTTGGCTATACAACTATGGATGATACAAATTTAAAATTATATGCAGCACATATCGTCAGTAATAAAAATGGTCAACCTGGTGAGATCATAGAGACGACTAAAAAGTCAATTGTTGTTGCTACAGGATCAGATGATGCAATTGCTTTAACAGATATTCAATTAGCTGGCAAGAAACGTATGCTGGCATCAAATTATTTAAGCGGTGTACAAGAATCGCTAGTTGGGAAAATATTAAAATGACACAATCAGTGAGAGAATTAGCGTTTCAAACAATTCAAGAAATATTTAATGACTATGCATACAGTAATCTGAGAATCAATGAAGTTTTATCTGCTGGTAATGTTTCTAATATCGATAAACCTTTATATACTGAACTCGTATATGGGACAGTAAAGAGAAAATTGACATTGGATTTCTATCTTAGACCTTTTGTGAAGACTAAAATAAAAAGTTGGGTCAGACAACTGTTATGGATGAGTTTATATCAATATATTTATCTAGATAAAGTACCGAATCATGCCATTATCAACGAAGCAGTAAATATTGCAAAGCATCGTGGGGGGCCTCATAACGGTAATGTTGTAAACGCAATATTGAGAACAATCTTTAGAAGTGAATTGCCAAGTTTAGAATCTATTAAGAATGATAAGCAGCGTATGGCCATTGAATATAGTATTCCAAAGTGGATTATTGAACATTGGATTACGCACTATGGTGTTGAAACGACACGAAAGATTGCATCATCATTTTTTGATCAAACTGCGGGTACAGTACGTGTTAATACAAGTAAAAATAAAGTTGAAGACGTTGTGTCAAGTTTGCAAGGTGAAGGATATGAAGTTAAAGTCGATGAATTGATTCCATATTGTTTACATCTAAAAGGGCTTCCAATTATTGAATCTTTAAACTTTAAGAATGGTAATATTTCTATTCAAGATAAAAGCTCAATGTTTGTAGGATATTTGATGGATGTTAAAGAAAATGATGTTATTTTAGATGCTTGTAGTGCACCTGGAGGTAAAGCGTGTCACATAGCTGAGTTATTGGCGCCAAGTGGTCACGTGGATGCTACAGATATCCATAAGCATAAAATTGGTTTAATAAAAGAAAATGTTGTAAAGTTACAACTTAATAACATTAAAGCTTTTGATCATGATGCAACAAAACCTTACAAAGATGTATATGACAAAATTCTCGTCGATGCACCGTGTAGTGGTTTAGGTGTGCTTAGACACAAGCCAGAAATTAAATATGTTCAAACGCAACAAGATATTCAAGACTTAGTTGAATTACAGTTAGAGATATTAGACAATGTGAAAGATAACTTGAAACCTGGTGGTACACTAGTTTATTCAACATGCACTATTGAACAACTTGAAAATGAAAATGTTATTTATACATTTTTAAAAAATAATAAAGACTTCGAATTTGAACTTATGACTCACCCAGTTACCGGTGAACAAGTGAAGACAATACAAATTCTACCCCAAGATTTTAATTCGGATGGCTTTTTCATCACTAAAATAAAAAGAAAGGAAAGTTAAGATGATAACTACTGAAAAAAAGAAGAAAAATAAATTCTTGCCTGATTTTGAAAAACAGTCGATTTACTCATTAAGATATGATGAAATGCAAGAATGGTTAGTAGAACACGGCCAACAAAAATTTAGAGCCAAACAAATATTTGAATGGTTATATCAAAAGCGCGTAGATAGCATTGATGACATGACAAATTTATCCAAAGATTTGCGTCAAGTTTTAAAAGATAATTTTGCAATGACAACTTTAACTACTGTTGTTAAACAAGAAAGTAAAGATGGAACAATTAAATTCCTATTTGAACTACAAGATGGCTATACTATTGAAACCGTATTAATGCGACATGACTATGGAAATTCAGTTTGTGTGACAACTCAAGTTGGTTGTCGTATCGGTTGTACATTCTGTGCCTCAACATTAGGAGGCTTAAAACGTAATTTAGAAGCAGGAGAAATTGTTTCACAAGTCTTAACAGTTCAAAAAGCATTAGATGCAACTGATGAACGTGTATCCCAAATTGTTATAATGGGTATTGGTGAACCTTTTGAGAATTATGATGAAATGATGGATTTCTTACGTATTGTTAATGATGACAACAGTTTAAACATCGGTGCACGCCATATTACAGTTTCAACATCAGGTATTATTCCACGTATTTATGATTTTGCCGAAGAAGACATTCAAATTAACTTTGCCGTAAGTTTGCATGCAGCTAAAGATGAAATTCGATCTAAATTAATGCCGATTAACAGAGCATATCATGTAGATAAATTAATGGAAGCAATCAAATATTATCAAGAAAAAACAAATCGCCGTGTGACATTTGAATATGGATTGTTCGGTGGCGTAAATGATCAACTAGAGCACGCACGTGATTTAGCACATCTTATTAAAGATTTGAATTGTCATGTTAACTTAATCCCAGTTAATCATGTTCCAGAACGAAATTACGTCAAAACACCTAAAGACGATATTTTTAAATTTGAAAAAGAACTAAAACGATTAGGTATTAATGCTACAATTAGAAGAGAACAAGGATCAGATATTGACGCAGCATGTGGACAATTAAGAGCGAAGGAACGACAAGTAGAAACGAGGTAATCACAATGCTAAACGCACAATTTTTCACAGATACTGGACAACATAGAAATAAAAATGAAGATGCAGGAGGTATTTTTTATAACCAAACCCAACAACAGTTATTAGTATTATGTGATGGTATGGGTGGTCATAAAGCGGGGGAAATTGCAAGTCAGTTTGTTACTTATGAACTTCAAAAACGTTTTGAAGATGAGAATTTTATAGAGTATGAACAAGCCGAAACTTGGTTGCGTTTTAATTTAAAAGAGATTAATCGTGAACTATTTGAATATGCTCAAACTAATGAAGAATACAAAGGTATGGGTACAACATGCGTTTGTGCCCTTGTATTTGATAAACAATTGGTAGTGGCCAATATAGGGGATTCTAGAGCCTATCTAATTAACTCTAGAGAAATTGAACAAATTACTTATGATCATTCGTTTGTAAATCATTTAGTAATGACAGGTCAAATAACTGAAGAAGAAGCTTTTACACACCCGCAACGTAATATTATTACTAAAGTAATGGGGACAGATAAACGAGTGAGTCCAGATATATTTACAAAACGTTTTAATCATTATGACTTTATAATGTTAAATTCTGATGGCTTAACGGACTATGTTAGAGGTGAAATTATTCATGAGTCTTTCAATGAATCATTATCATTAGAAGAACATGGGGAGCAACTAATTCAATTAGCATTAAATCATGATTCAAAAGATAACATCAGTGTCTTAATAGCAGCTATTGAAGGTGATCATCTATGATTGGAAAGATAGTTAGTGAACGTTACAAAATAGTAGATAAGCTTGGTGGCGGGGGTATGAGTACCGTTTACTTAGCAGAAGATACCATTTTAAATCGTGAAGTAGCGATTAAAGCAATCTCTATTCCTCAGAATGAAAAAGAAGAAACGATGAAGCGTTTCGAACGTGAAGTTAACAATGCGACACAACTTTCACATGAAAATATTGTTGAAGTATATGATGTTCAAGAAGATGAAGAGTTCTTCTTTCTAATTATGGAATATATAGATGGACCTACCTTATCAGAATACATACATAGCCATGGACCTTTAAGTGTAGATACAGCTATTGATTTCACGAATCAGATTTTAAAAGGTGTGGCTCAAGCACATGAAAAACTTATCATACATAGAGATATAAAACCTCAGAACATTTTAATTGATAAGAATAAAACATTAAAAATTTTTGACTTTGGAATTGCAAAAGCGTTAAGTGAAACATCTATGACACAGACGAATCATGTATTAGGTACAGTTCAGTATCTCTCACCAGAACAAGCTAAAGGTGAAACTACGAATGAAGCAACTGATATCTATTCCATTGGTATTGTTCTTTACGAAATGTTAGTTGGTGAACCGCCTTTTAATGGTGAGACAGCCGTTAGTATCGCAATAAAACATATTCAAGATTCAATTCCAAATGTAACGGAGTTAAGATCTGAAATACCTCAATCACTTAGTAATGTCGTACTTAAAGCAACGGAGAAGAAAACCTCTGATCGCTATCAAAGTGTTAAAGATATGAAAGAAGATTTAAGTAGTGTGCTTGTCTCTAGTCGTGCTAATGAAAAGAAGCATTCTATTGAAGAAGATGAGACAAATACAGTATCGATTGATAGACAAGATATTAAAAGTAAAATAAAAGAAGAAAGTGAACAAAAACAAATTGCACAAACGATGCAAATACCGATTGTTAATGAGCATCATTTTCAAACTAGCGAAGCACAAATCTATGAACCACCTAAGAAAAAACGTTCAAAAAAGAAGAAATTCGCTATTGTGCTTATTTTACTTTTATTAGTCGCAAGTTTATTTGGTTTTATAGCGATGGGCATGTTTGGTAGTAAATATGCGGAAATGCCTAATCTTAAAGGTAAAACTGAAAAAGAAGCGGAAAAAATTCTGCGACAATCTCATTTAGAAATTGGTAATATCTCTAGAGATTACAGTGATGATTATCCGGAAAATAAAATAATAAAGACTAAACCAAAACAAGGTGAAAGAGTTAATCAGCATGAAAAAGTAGATATTGTGCTTTCAAAAGGGCCCGAACGTGCTAAAATGCCTAATGTTATGGGCATGAAAAAAGCAGATGCATTAGATAAATTGAAACAATCTAAACTTGATCATGTGACAGTCAATCAAGAATATAATAATCAGGTACCTAAAGGTGCTATAGCTAAGCAAAGTGTTAATCCTGATAGTTATGTTCGCATAAACGATCATCAAATTACTTTAACCGAATCATTAGGTGTTAAAAAGGTATATGTTAAAAATTATGAAAATAAAAATTATCAAACTGCAAAGAAAGAACTTGAAAAAAGTGGTCTGAAAGTACAAATGACAACAGAATCAAGTAATAATGTTAAAAAGGATAATATTATTTCACAAAGCCCTAAAAATACAGAGGTTGAAGAGGGAAGTACAGTACAATTCATTGTTTCAAAAGGAAAAGCATCTTCAAAAGATGAAGACAAAGATTCAGAGAAATCTAAATCTTCTAGTGAAGACAAGTCTGATGATAAACAAAAAGTTAAGAATTATACAGAAACATATCACATCCCATATACGGGAGATGACGAAAGTCAAAAAGTTCAAGTTTACATTAGAGATAAGGACAATAGTGGCACATCTGCTAGCCAAACGTTTAGTATAAAAGATGACAAAACGATAACGATTCCGCTTAAAATTGAGCAAGGCTCAGACGCGGGCTATACGATCAGAGTTGATGGCGATGTAATTGCAGATAAAGATATAGAATATTAAATTTAACCCTTTTAGTGAATGGAATAATGCACATTCGCTAAAAGGGTTTCTTCATGAAAAATATATCGTAAAATTATTATGTAAACTAAAAAATAAATATATTATGATAAATCATCTCTTCAATTCACTTCTGAATATAATAATCTTCAAGCATTTGCTATAATAATTTAATATAAATAATGATTAAGAGGTGTCATTTTGGAAACTGGACGAATTATCAAACTAATTAGTGGTGTCTATCAAGTCGATGTTGATGGAACTTTATATGATACTAAACCACGCGGTCTTTTCAGAAAGAAGAAATTTTCACCAATTGTGGGGGATATCGTTGATTTTGAAATTCAAAACACAAGTGAGGGCTATATTCATCACGTTCACGAGCGTCATAATGAATTGAAACGACCACCAGTTAGTAATATTGATGGCTTAATCATCGTGATGAGCGCTGTAGAACCAGATTTTTCAACGCAATTGTTAGATCGCTTCTTGGTTATAGCGCATTCGTATAATTTAGAGCCGAGTATTCTAGTGACTAAAAAGGATTTAGCCTCTGAAAATGAAATTGAACAAATTAATGCGTGGTTAAAAATTTATAAAGAAATTGGTTACAATACGCAATTTGTAGGTAAGCATACGAATCAACAAGAAGTTGTGGCTACATGGCCTAAAGGGCTCATTGTATTAAGTGGTCAATCAGGTGTAGGTAAATCAACGTTTATCAATGCGTTTAAACCAGAACTAAATTTAGAAACTAATCATATCTCTAAGTCGCTTAATCGTGGTAAACATACAACTAGACATGTAGAGTTGTATGAAAGAGAATCTGGTTTTATCGCAGATACACCTGGATTTAGTGCGCTAGATTTCGATCATATTGATAAAGATGAATTGAAGCATTATTTTATAGAAATGAATCGCTTTGGTGAGGAATGTAAATTTCGAAATTGCAACCACATTAAGGAACCAAAGTGTCATGTCAAACAGCAATTAGAAAATGGTTATTTAGCACAATTTCGCTATGATCACTATATTCAATTATATAATGAAATTTCAAATAGAAAGGTCAGATATTAATGAAGAAAATCTACCCATCACTTTTATCAGCCGATTTTTTAAATTTAGAGAATGAAATTAAAGCTTTAGAAGAAGCACAAATTGATGGTCTGCACTTTGATGTAATGGATGGTCAATTTGTACCTAATATTTCTATTGGTATTCCTATTCTTGATTCAGTTAGAGCAATTACTCAATTACCGATTGATGTTCACTTAATGATCGAACAACCTGAACAATATATTAATACCTTTGCTGAACACGGTGCTGACATGATATCAATACATGTAGAGGCTACACAGCATATTCATAGAGCATTACAAATGATAAAAAATGCCGGAAAGAAGGCTGGCGTTGTAATTAATCCTGGTACACCAGTTGAGTCATTATTGCCAGTACTTGAAATTGTTGATTTTGTACTTGTTATGACTGTAAATCCAGGATTTGGTGGTCAATCATTTATAGAAGCATGTGCAGCAAAAGTGAAAATCTTAAGAGATTTAAGACAATCATTAAATTTAAATTTTAATATCGAAGTTGATGGTGGTATCAACAATGAAACTATTAAAATATGTGCTGATAATGGGGCAGATATGTTTGTTACCGGTTCTTATTTCTTTAAACAGAAAGATTATGGTAAGGTAACACAATTATTGAAAGGCTGATATTGATATGCGAATCAATTTATTATGTAGTGACCGTCATTTGCCATCAGATGTATTAACCGCATTGAAGAAGGACCGCTGGGGCGGGATTGATAGAGGTGCACTTATTCTAATAAATCATTCTATTATTCCAGTTTTCTCAGTTGGAGATTTTGATTCTGTTTCAGAAGAAGAACGTCATCAATTGAAACACGAATTAAATATCAAACCAGTTAAGGCTGAAAAAGATGATACTGATTTGGCATTAGGTGTAGAGGAAGCTGTTAATAGAGGATTTACAGAAATACATATTTATGGCGCAACAGGTGGTAGATTAGATCATTTTATGGGTGTTTTACAAATACTACAAAAGCCAAAATATGTAGAACAAAACATCGTAATTATTGTTGAAGATCTACAAAATGAAATTAAGTTATTGAAGAAAGGTAGTCATGAAATTCATAAATTACAAAATTATCCATATGTTTCATTTATTCCAGTTAGTGATATGGTTGCTTTGTCATTAGTTGGATTTAAATACAATTTGAATCATCAACCTCTTGAAAAAGGATCTACACTTACATTATCGAATGAGGTTAAAGAGAAAATTGCACAAATCGAAGTACATGATGGACAAGTCTTACAAATTAGAAGTAGAGATGCAAATTAAAATTAAGCATAAAAAAATGCCTTCACCACATATGAAGGCATTTTTTAGTGCATTATATTTATTAAACTCTAGTAACTTTACCAGATTTTAAAGCACGAGCAGAAACCCAAACTTTTTTAGGTTTTCCGTCAACTAAAATTCTAACTTTTTGAAGGTTAGCATTAAATCTGCGTTTATTCGCATTTAAAGCGTGTGAACGATTATTACCAGTCGATGCTTTACGACCTGTTACGTAACATTGTTTACCCATCAAAGTACCTCCTTTAATAAATATAAATACACTTGACTACTTATATACTTCAATAAGATACCATATATAAAATTTTAAAGCAACGAAATTAAAGGCGTTTTCTTTAAAAATGTTTTGAAATTTATAATTTATGGTATAATTGTAAGCTGAGGAGTTATGTAATATATTTAAGTAAGTTATTAAGACTTATTTATGGAAGAATCGGTTATTTTCAATTATGAATTTAATTGTAAGTCATTTTTAAACAAATTTCAGGAGGAATATAAAGATGACAATAGAAATCTCAAATGATTATGGTAAAATCGATATCTCAAATGAAGTCATTGCTTCTGTAGTAGGCAGCAAAGCTGTTGAAAGCTATGGTATTGTAGGTATGGCATCAAGACAACAAGTTAGAGATGGCATTGCCGAAATTTTAGGACATGAAAATTATGCTAGAGGCATTGAAGTAAAAGAAAACAATGGTGTCATTGATATAGATATGTATATTATTGTAAGCTATGGTGTAAAAATTTCAGAAGTAGCAAACAACGTACAATCATCAGTAAAATATACACTTGAAAACTCACTAAATGTTAAAGTGAATTCAATTAATATATTTGTACAAGGTGTAAGACTTAATAATAAGGGCAAGTAGGTATAGGAGGACTTAGCAGGATGATTAGCAAAATTAATGGTAAATTATTTGCCGATATGATAATACAAGGGGCACAAAATTTATCTAATAATGCAGATTTAGTGGATTCTTTAAATGTATACCCTGTGCCAGATGGCGACACAGGAACGAATATGAATCTTACAATTACTTCTGGACGTGAAGAAGTTGAAAATAATTTATCTCAAAGCATTGGTGAATTAGGGAAGACATTCTCTAAAGGATTACTTATGGGTGCTCGTGGCAACTCAGGTGTTATTCTATCTCAATTATTTAGAGGTTTCTGTAAAAATATCGAAACTGAAAATGAAATAAATGCGCAACAACTTGCAAGTAGTTTTCAAGCGGGAGTTGATACAGCTTATAAAGCAGTGATGAAACCGGTTGAAGGTACGATCTTAACTGTTGCTAAAGATGCTGCAAAAGCTGCGGTTAATAAAGCCGAAGAAACAGATGATTGCGTTGAAGTTATGGAATATACAATTGCGGAAGCTGAAAAATCATTAAATAATACGCCAAATCTACTTGCCGTATTAAAAGAAGTTGGTGTAGTAGATAGTGGCGGTAAAGGATTACTATGTGTGTATGAAGGCTTCTTAAAAGGATTGACAGGTCAAACTATTGAAGCTAAAAAAGAAAAGTTAAACACAGAAGAATTAGTACATGAAGAACATGATTTCCACGGTGTGATAAATACTGAAGATATTAAATACGGCTATTGTACTGAAATGATGGTTCGCTTTGGAAAAGATAAAAGAGCATTTGATGAACAAACATTTAGAACAGATATGAGTCAATTCGGTGATTCTTTACTTGTGATTAATGATGATGAAATTGTTAAAGTGCACGTACATACTGAAACGCCTGGTGAAGTGTTCAACTATGGTCAAGAGTATGGTGAACTTATTAAATTAAAAGTTGAAAATATGCGTGAACAACATCGTGAAGTGATTAGAAAAGAGAAACTAAATCATCATTCTGAACAGCAAGAAGAATCAAAAACAGTTGAGACTGCGATTATCGCGATTTCAATGGGTGATGGTATTTCTGAATTGTTTACATCTATGGGTGCGACACATATCATAAGTGGTGGGCAAACAATGAATCCTTCAACAGAAGATATTGTGAAAGTAATTGAGCAATCGCAATGCAAACGCGCTATTATTCTACCGAATAATAAAAATATTAGAATGTCGAGTGATCAAGCTGCAACTTTAGTTGAAGCGGATACAGTTGTTATACCTACAACATCAATTCCACAAGGTATTGCGGCATTGTTCCAATACGATCCTTCATCATCACTTGAAGATAATCACTCTCATATGACAACAGCATTAGAATCAGTGAAATCTGGTTCAGTAACATTTGCTGTTCGTGACACTAAAATTGATGGTGTAGAAATTAAAAAAGGCGAATTCATGGGATTGTCAGAAAGCAAAATTGTTACAAGCAATGATGATGAATTTGCTACAGTCACTGGTTTGCTTAAAGCTATGCTTAACGAAGATAGTGAAATTTTAACTATCATTGCTGGTGAGGATGCAAATGATGAAATCTCTGACAAATTAGTAGAATGGGTTGAAAGTGAATACCCAGATGTTGAAGTAGAAGAACATAATGGTGGGCAACCGATTTATCAATATTTATTCTCAGTTGAATAACTAATTACTAAAATAGCTATGAAGTAATCTATGACTATAGAATGCTTCATAGCTATTTTTTATGTTTGAATGCAAAAATGGCGCAATTACCTCTATAATTATTAGC
>NZ_KV792241.1:0-30874 GCF_001808125.1 Staphylococcus sp. HMSC14D10
TTTCACTTATCCAAGAACTTTATGTCCCGGACTCATTCGATATTATAAATACTAATATTTTATTGTCATTAAATCATTATTTTAAATGATCAACGGCATACTGTGCTTCTTCTTCAGTAAATTTGAAACCATCTTTAGAAGACAACATATCCTTAATATCTGATTTAGAAGTATCGCCATCTTTAGATAAAGATTTTGCTCTTTCTAGTGCATTCTCTTTGTAGTCTACTTTTACATTATCGGCAGCATATTTTGCTTCATCTTCTGTGAAATCGTCGTATTCTACTAACTTATTATAAAGTTCACTTTTTGATTCGATAGAGTCTTGCATATATCGTTGGGCATTTTTTAATGCATTCTTTTTAAAATCCGTCTTCAAATGTTTCATTGCGTAATCTGCTTCATCTTTCGTAAATTGACGCCCATCTTTAGACGTAAGTTCGTCTTCAAGTTGCGATTTTGAAGAATAAGATTGGTCACTAATATGTTTTGCTGTTTCTAATGCATTTTCTTTATAGTCAATTTTTGCATGCTTCATTGCATAATCTACTTGTTCACTAGTAAATTGACCTGAATTTTCATCATTTTTAAGATAATCAGTTAGTTCTTTTTTCGAAAAATGTAAGTTATCACTACTTTCTTCTGCAGTTTTTAACGCATTTTCCTTATAATCTACATCTTTTAAATGATTAACAGCATATTTAGCTGTACTAGAATTAAATTTATCACCACTACTAGAAGTCAATTGATTATAGATACCTTTTTTAGACATGTACATTGATTTAGCATAAGTTTCAGCACGTTGCAAAGCTTCTTCTTTATCATTCCCGCCAGCTTTACGAGAGTTACCTTCTTGTTTGGATTCATGCGTTGCATTTTCACTATCACTTGATGAAATTGAGTCTGAGACTTTCATAAAAATCACACAAGCTGCTAGTACCAATATAATTAAAATAACTAGACAGCCACAACCGGCGCCACATCCAATAAGCCAATATTTCCCTTTATTAGAACTATTGGAATCATCGTTTTGAGTACTTTCATTATTACTCACATTTTCATATTTATCTTGATTATGTATATTGTTTTCTTGTGATTGTTCTTGGGATGAATTGGTATTATTTGGTGGCTCTTCATTAAATGCCATTAAAATATCCTCCTTGTAGTTGGTTAACACTAATTACAATCATACATAAATTAAAATTTACATACAATAGCTATAAAATTTATTTTGTGACATTAATTTAAATTCAAGTCATTATATCGCAACTAATTTTATTTAAAACGAAAATTATGATAAAAAACCTGTCATACACTAAATATATAGTATGACAGGCATTTAATAGAAATTATAAACGAATATCGATATCGTCAATTTGCTGTTGATATTCTTTGTATTTACTTTCGACTAACATTTGGTAAGGTGTGTCAAAGAAGTCTGCAAGAATCATTGCATCTTTAAACTTAGGTTCGTGTTGATGATTTTCCCATTCCCATAATTGATGGGGTTCATAATGTGTACCATATTTTTTATTAATTAATTCTGTTAATTCGTTAATTTCAAGATTTCGTTTAGTTCTTAAATTAAAAAGTGTATGTGAACTCATGAAACATAACCTCCTAAAAAACAAGTTTGAATTTAAATTATTTTTACTTACTTTCCAATTCATTAATTATAAGTAAATAATTTGAGCCTTTTATATACAACCTAAGTTATTTAACTATACTAGTCTTGTTCACAATAATTATCAAGTCTTTTAGCTGATAAATATTAATTATGTTATCTTTATTTCAAAAAATATAAATAAAGGGGAAATTTATAATGAAACTATTTGATTCGCATTTTCATATCATTGATTATGATTTTCCGGTGAAGGAAAATAACGGCTATATGCCTCCATCATTTAAGGTTAATGACTATTTAAATCATACTCAGCAATTAAATGTTGTTGGTGGCGCAATTTTATCAGGGTCATTTCAAGGATTTGACCAAGATTATTTAATATCGGCTTTAAATCAACTTCAGGGTTAATTTGTTGGGATAACGCAGCTACCTGCCTCAACATCTGACGATGAAATTCTTCGATTACATGATGAAGGAGTTAGAGCTATTCGATTTAATGTTAAACGTGGTGGGTCTGAAGATATAGCGCTTATTAAGACGTTTGCGTAAAGAGTCTATGATTTAGTTGGCTGGCATTCTGAAATATATATTGAATCCAAACAATTAAAAGATTATAAAGAAATTATAAGTTCGTTACCTAAAGTATCAATCGATCATCTTGGCTTGACCGTAGAAGGTTTTGAAGATTTAAAAGCATTAGTCAAACAAGGTGTTTATGTTAAAGCAAAAGGATTTGGACGTATAGAAGTTGAGCCTATTGCAGCCATTAAGGAACTGATTGACATTAATCCTGATGCCATTATGTTTGGTACAGATTTACCTTCCACGCGAGCAAAGCGCCCTTTTAGTGAACAAGATATTGAGTTAATTCAAAAGCATTTTGATGAAGAGACACAAGAGAAGATCTTTTATAAAAATGCATTAAAATTTTACAGAATTTCAGAATGAAAATCGAATTTGTAGTAGTGGAAAACGAATATATAAATTATCCATAATTTTTATAATGAGATTTGATATAAGTTTAAATAAAAATATAATAAAATTATATCCTAATGTTTATTCATATTGATGCGTGGTATATAAAAGAAGTATACAAAAATAGAAGATGTAAGGAGAGTTCTGAATATGGGCTTTATTGTTATGTTAATAGTCGGAGGATTAATCGGCTGGGTTGCCGGTATGATTATGGGTAAAGATATTCCAGGTGGTATCATCGGTAACATTATCGCTGGTTTAATCGGTTCAGCTGTAGGTAGTAAATTGTTAGGTACTTGGGGACCTGTATGGGGTGGCGTACCAATCATTCCAGCACTAATCGGTGCAATTATTGTTATTTTCGTTGTTTCTTTAATTTTAAAAGCACTTAGAAAATAATAGCAATATTAAGAGAGCTACTTTAATAGTAGCTCTCTTTTTTAGTTTAATGAAATTTTAATTAATTAAAGCCTGATGGTTATGAATATCTTCAAAATCATAGTTCTTTATAATCTCACATCCTAGTGGATGTCTACCATTATCAACGTGCTTATTAACTTCTTCTAATACTTCCAGAATTTCATACTCAGGCGTTTCAATATTAAATGAATACCTAAATATATGTCCGTGATCCGATTTAACAGTTGCCATGAGTTCGTCGTTTACCATTTTATAACCTAGTAATTCCATTATTGATTCCCCTCCAATAAGTGTGATTACTTAGTTATAATGTAGCATGTAAAAATGCATGATGACAGTAATTTTACTTAAATGTTAATGATTATCATTTCACTTATCTTTTTGAGGGGGGTATATTTTAAAAGTAGCTAAAATTGGGCATAAAAAGAGGGTGACGTCGGGTTAAGGCGTCACCCAGGAGTATTATGTTCATGAATATAAAAGACTTTGTAGTTATTATTTAACTACACCCTAATACTATCATGTTACCTACTGTAATGACAATAAAAAGTGCTTAAAATATAAAAAAATTTCGTTTAGTACTAATATTTGTAAAAAGTTATATTTAAGTTATTTATTAAACTTAAAATGATTGTGTCGCTTATTAACATTTAGACTACGCGTAGACTTACATATTTATATAAGTTATGGCATAATTTTTATAATATTTGATTGAAGAGGGTGTATATATGGATCGAATAATAACGTTTATTACTATTACGTTACTTATTATCATTGTGCCTGGTCCAGACTTTTTGATTGTCATGAAAAACACAATCCATTAGGGCAAACTAAATGGTTCTATGGCAGCTTTAGGTATTACCTCTGCTCATATCATTTATTCATCGTTAGCTGTATTGGGAATTGTATATATTCTTACAAGTTTATATTATGTATTTTTGATTATAAAAATTCTAGGTGCCTGTTATCTGATTTATCTAGGCGTACAAAGTATTCGTTCAGCTTGTCAGTCGATGAACTTTAATACGGGTGGTAATAAAGTCAATGATGTGAGTTGTTTTACCTCATATCGACAAGGCTTTCTAAGCACAATTTTGAACCCTAAAGCGTTACTTTATTATGTGAGTGTTTTACCGCAATTTTGTCAACTGGCGGCATTGAAGTGAAATCACAAGTAGCCATTTTATCTTTAGCAGTCATTATGGTTATCTTAATTTGGTTTTTATTCTGTGTATTTGTATTTCAATATATTAAATTATTATTCAGTCAGCCTAAAGTAAAAGTTATATTTGATTATACTGTAGGTTTTATTTTAATTGGATTATCAATTAATTTATTATTAAGCAAGAGTAGATAAATTTCAGTAAAGGATTGTAGTATATGAAATTATATTTAGTGAGACATGGAGAATCACAATCAAATTATGATAATAAACATAATCGAGCTTATTTCTGTGGCCAATTAGATGTGCCATTAACCAAGAAAGGTATTGAAGGAGCAAAAAATTTGGAAAGCTACTTTAAAGACAAACATATTGATCGTGTTTATATATCTGATTTAACTCGAACACAGGAAACCTATCGTTATATCTTTCCTTATGACATACCTTCTACTATCACTTCATTGCTTCGAGAACGTTCTTTAGGAGTATTTGAAGGTGAGTATAAAGATAAGTTAATGCAAGATGCACAATATCATCGTTACTTTAACGATCCTGAATATAAAGATTTTCGTCATAGTTTCACTCAAAAAGCGCCTATGGGTGAAAGTTATAGAGATGTATATAATAGAGTTCATCAATTCTTTGGACAAATGAATATGAGTGACGATGAAACAATTGTAATCGTAGCACATCAAGTAGTTATTCGTTGTATATTTGCATATTTCAATGTAATTGGTGAAGAAGAAGCATTAGATTACAATGTCGAAAATTGTAAACCATACTTTTTAGGAGTATAAAATGTATAATAACAATTGATTAACACGCAAAAATCCAAACTGCATATTTTAACGGTTTGGATTTTTATGTGCCTAGAAAAGTATGTCAGTCACAACATTTTATTTATCTAAAACGTCAGATTTAATATTTTTATCGTCTAGGAATTTTTGAATTTTATCTTGTTGTTTACCATTTACATCACCTGCATAATGTGTAGGCACATCGACAACGTTAATTGTATTTTGTGGTTCATAATTAAGCTGCTCAATGCTCTTATCAACATCTGCGATTGTGCTATTTAAGGCGTGGAAATAATTAATAATACGCTCAGTGTTTTCCTTATACCCAGAAGGTAAGGTATTGTTTTTAACGAATTTTTTGAAATGTAAATCATTTTTAACAGCTAAGTTTGATAATTTGCTGAGCTTTTTAGCTTGTTTATCAGTGATTCTTGTTTGTCCTGTACTTTGTCGGTCAATTTGACTTTGCATCACGTATTTATTATCTAAAATATCGCTATTAACATCTAAATATTTTTTAATGGCTTTATTCATTTCATCTTCGCTAAGTTTTTGGTTCTCTTTATTTGAAGTGAAAATATCACTTTCTGTTAAATTTTTAGCGTGTTTTGGTGCATTAACGCCATTACTATGATGGTCTGTTGTATCATTATCATCCTCAGGTGCACAAGCGCTTAATGTTAGTAATAATGATAAAAAGAGACCTATTAATATATTCTTCTTCATAGGTTTATAAATCTCCTTTATTAGTAACGCAACTATAATTTCACATAATAATAGATTATCATTTATCGAAAAATAATTGAATGTTAAGTACTTAAATTCATAGCCATCTATGAACAATTTGTGGCATTTATCTAGTTACATAGTTTGTAAATCGGCTAAAAGATTATCTAGGATTTTATGGGTCATAGGTAACTTTTTTAATTTTCTCTTATTAATTAGTATAAGTGATTCACTATTTTTAAAAAAATACTAATATAAATTCTTTCAGATTGGCTCATCTCATTGTAAAGTTGTGTTAATGTTTCGGATTGTGAAGCGAATTGAAGTAGCGTATAGACTTTACTGTAATGAGATGATGGATTTACAAGTAGCTTCAAATTACTCAATTGTTCTTCTGAAATTAGGGAAAGTGATTCGTGACATACAGTGACCTCCAACTGTACAAACATAGATTAGCAAAGATAAAGTGAAAGTTACAAAAAAACAGAGACGCTTGTAAAAAACGTCTCTGCTTTATATGAAGATATTTGATAGGTTAAGTGTTTAATATGGATAAATGTGAAGTAAATAAACTTCTAACATATCCTAAAAAGATTATTAATTTCTAATGATATAATCAAATGCATTTAATGCCGCATTGGCACCGGCACCCATAGAAATAATAATTTGTTTATTTTTCTGATCGGTAACGTCGCCAGCAGCAAATATACCTGGAACGTTTGTATTGTTATTACGGTCAATAACAACTTCGCCACGGTTATTTAGTTCTACTGCATCACCAATCCAACTTGTATTTGGAACTAGTCCGATTTGAACGAAGATACCATCTAAACTTAATTCTTTCATTTCGCCAGAATTTAAATCTTCGTAACTAATACCAGTTACATGATCTTCACCTAATACTTCAGCAGTTCGTGCATTAGTGTGGATATCTACGTTTGATAGTGAACGTAAACGATCTTGTAATACAGTGTCTGCTTTAAGTTCTGATGAATATTCAAATAAAGTAACATGTTTAACAATTCCTGCTAAGTCGATAGCAGCTTCAACACCAGAGTTTCCTCCGCCGATAACTGCAACGTCTTTGTTTTCAAATAAAGGACCATCACAGTGAGGGCAGAAAGCAACACCTTTATTGATTAAACGATCTTCACCAGGAATGTTAAGTTTACGCCAGCTTGCACCTGTTGAAATAATAGCGGTTTTAGTTTCTAAAACTGCATTATTTTCAAGTGTGACACGAATAGCTTGGTCTGTCTTCTCGATATTAGTAGCACGGATGCCTGTCATTGTATCAATATCATATTCTTCAATATGAGCAGCTAAATTAGCTGAGAATTGAGAACCTGTTGTTTCTTTTACAGTGATAAAGTTCTCGATGCCAGCAGTATCATTAACTTGACCACCAATACGGTCAGCAATAATACCTGTACGTAGTCCTTTACGAGTTGTATAAATTGCGGCACTACCACTAGCTGGACCACCACCGATGATTAAAACATCATATGGATCTTTACCTTCAAATTCAGAAGCATCTTGTGTACTGCCTAATTTAGTTAAGATATCTGAAATAGTCATACGTCCATTGCCAAATTCTTCACCATCTAAGAATACAGCTGGGACAGCCATGATATCTTCTGATTCTTCACGGAATACAGAACCATCAATCATTGTATGAGTGATATTAGGGTTAACAACACTCATTAGATTTAATGCTTGAACAACGTCAGGACATTTTTGACATGTCAAACTAACGTAGGTTTCAAAGTTGTATTTACCTTCTAAACCTTTAATTTGATCAATAATTGATTGTTTCTCTTTAGGTGCACGACCACTTACTTGTAAAATTGCTAATACAAGAGAATTAAATTCATGACCTAATGGAATTCCGGCAAACGTTACGCCAGCTTCTTCATCAGGTTTGCTGACTGAGAAGCTTGGTGTACGTTTTAATTCTTTTTCTACGATTGTTATATGTTCAGACATTTCAGCGATTTCATCTAAAAGTTCTTTAAGTTCTTTAGATTTGTCGTCAGAACCGATACTAGCTCTGAATTCTACATCGCCTTCCATTAGTCCTAAAAGTTGTTGCAATTGTTGTTTTAAATCAGCATTAAGCATTCTTTAATGCCTCCTTAAATTTTACCTACTAAGTCTAATCCTGGTTGTAATGATTCAGAACCTTCTTCCCATTTAGCTGGGCATACTTCACCTGGATGTTGACGTACATATTGAGCGGCTTTGATTTTATTTACTAATGTGCTTGCGTCACGGCCAATACCATCTGCATTAATTTCAGCTGCTTGAACAACGCCGTCTGGATCAATGATGAAAGTACCACGTTGAGCTAAACCAGCTTCTTCATCTAATACATCAAAATTACGAGTGATTGTTTGAGAAGGGTCACCGATCATTTGATATTGGATTTTACTGATTGCATCTGAATGATCATGCCAAGCTTTGTGTACGAAATGAGTATCAGTTGATACTGAGAATACATTTACACCTAAGTCTTGTAATTTATCATATTGGTTTTGTAAATCTTCTAATTCAGTTGGGCATACGAATGAGAAGTCAGCTGGGTAGAAACATACTACGCTCCAAGAACCTTTTAAATCATCTTGGCTTACTTCTTTGAATTCGTCTTTTTTAGGATCATAAGCTTGCGCTGTGAATGGTAGAATTTCTTTATTGATTAATGACATAACTTAAATTCCTCCTGATTATCATGAATATTAATTAGAACTACATAATAATTATTGCTTGTTTATAATAATTCTAATTTCTTAAATATTATTATTACATGCTACTTCTTATTCGTCAACTTAATGCACTTATAACTATTGAAATGTTGATTTAACATTGTTCAAATAGGTTTTTTGAATCATATGTTGAGAAAGTAAATATGTGTTTAAGTTTTAGTGTTTACTTTGAAAATGTTATTTTAAAAGTGCTTATGAATATCAATTAACTTTTTCCATTCTCAACTAAACATATGTTTTTGATAATAAATAATATGAATAATTAAAAAGACGGAATAGAAATCAACATTAATGATGAAGGTTTCATATCCCGTTCAACAATGGCTAATGTATGGGTTAGTTCTTTATAACTTAAATAGTCAGTTAATCAATAACTTTAACTGTGACAGATCCTACTCTATCATAGTCAGCAGTATAAGTACCTTCTTCTAAATTTAAAGGAGAAATGAAGGTTCCAGATGAAATAAATTGTCCTCTTTTTAATGATTTACCATGAGAATGTAATTTTTTGTTTAACCATTTTACTGATTCAATTGGGTTGCCAAGCACTTCACTAGAGTGACCTGTTTCAATTTGGTTATCATCCTTGAATAACTTTAAATTAATATCAGCAAATGCCTCATAATCAAGAGGTGTGATACGTTCACCAACCACAATAAGTCCAGTAGCTGTATTATCAGAAATTAAATCACCTAAAGTGAAATTTGGGAACCAATCTTTATAACGTGCATCGGGAATTTCGATGCCTGGTGCGACTTTTACGCTTTCTAATATCGTTTGTGTATCAGCATCTTCAGGTAAATCCGCAGTTAATTCGAAAATAATTTCAGGCTCCAATAGTGGTGCAAATAACGTTGTAAGAGACACACCATGACCGTTTTCTACGACTTGATGAGATAAAATAGTACCGTATGCTGGTTCATTAGTGTTAGCAATTGCTTGAGTTGCAGCACTCGTCATACTAACTTTATAACCTTTAATAGGTACATTCTTCTCGGCTTGAATTTGATGGATAAGATCATCTTGTGTTTTATAAGCTTCTGGTTCAGTTAGATTATATGTTTTGGTTACAAATTCGATAGGTTCTTTTGAAATGTATGCTTGAAATAAGGCATTTGATACTTCTTTGTTTGCTTGACTCATGATATCTCCCCTTAAATATCTGAAAATTGTTACTATTATGATAACTATAAAATTATTATCATGCAAATGTTTTACGGAAGATAGTTAAACCTTTATAAAAGCAAAATGAAATATAAATTGTTACGATGTAATAAATAGACTTGAAGGAGTAGATACCATGTCAGACTATGTTTACGATTTGATGAAAAAACACCACTCAGTGAGACAATTTAAAGATAAAGCACTAAGTGATGAAACAGTTCAAAAGTTAGTAGAAGCAGGGCAAAGCGCATCAACGTCAAGTTACTTACAAACATACTCAATTATAGGTGTAGATGATCCTGAAATTAAAAAACAATTGAAAGAAGTTTCAGGACAGCCATATGTTGTCGATAATGGCTATTTATTTGTATTTGTTTTAGATTATTATCGTCATAATTTAATAAATGAAAATGTAGACTTTGATATGCAAACGTCTTTTGAATCGGCAGAAGGATTATTGGTAGGAGCTATTGATGTAGCATTAGTTTCTGAAAATGTTGCTTTAGCTGCTGAGGATATGGGTTATGGTATTGTTTACTTAGGTTCACTACGAAATGATGTTGCGCGTGTCAAAGAAATTTTAGATTTACCTGAATATGCTTTTCCATTATTTGGAATGGCTGTTGGCGAGCCAGCAGATGATGAAAATGGTGCACCGAAGCCACGTTTACCGTTTGAGCATGTATTTCATAAAAACGTTTATAATAGCAATGCTAAAGAACAAAGAGAAGCTATTCAGAAATATGATGAGAAAATCAGTGAGTATTATAAAGAACGTACGAATGGAAAGCGTCAAGAAACATGGTCACAACAAGTTGCTGGGTTCTTAAGTGGTAAAACACGTTTAGATATGTTGGAAGAGCTAAATAAATCTGGGTTAATGAAAAAATAAGCTATTAATAAAAAAGCGTAGCTAATGGTTACAATTGTTCGAAATAAACATTGTAATGTTTTAGCTACGCTTTTTTTAAATATTAATTTGTTGATAAATCTCCATATTCATTTGAATTGAATTTATCTTTATCCATATTACCTGTAAGTTTTGCAGTTCCAGTACCTGCTAATATTGAATCATTAACGTTAAGGGCAGTACGTCCCATATCGATAATTGGTTCTATTGAAATAAGTACCCCTGCAAGTGCAACTGGTAGATTTAAAGTTGATAATACTAAGATAGATGCGAAAGTTGCACCACCGCCGACACCAGCTACACCAAATGAACTGATTATAACAACGCCAATTAATGTAAGAATAAATGGTAAATCAATATCTACATTTGCAACTGGTGCTACCATAATGGCTAACATAGCAGGATAAATTCCCGCACAACCATTTTGACCTATTGATAAGCCGAATGATGCTGAGAAATTAGCGATACCATCTGGTACACCTAATCGTTGTGTTTGAGTTTGAATGTTTAAAGGTAATGCACCAGCGCTTGAGCGAGAAGTAAATGCAAATATAAGCACTTCTAAAGTTTTCTTAACGTAACGCACTGGATTGATTCCCATTACTGCTAATAATATTAAATGGATAATGTACATTGTGATTAATGCTGCATAAGATGCAATCATAAATTTACCTAAGGTCCATATCGCTTGAAAATCACTCGTAGCGATTGTAGATGCCATAATCGCGATGATACCATATGGTGTTAGTCTTAAAACGAATGTAACGATAGACATTACTAATGCGTATATAGCATCGATGCCGCGTTTTAACAAACTACCACTTTCTGGTTGTTTGCGAGCAACACGTAAATATGCAAATCCTACAAAGATTGCAAAGATAACCACTGCAATTGTAGAAGTTGTTCTCTGACCAGTGAAATCTAAGAATGGATTGCTAGGTAATAATTCAAGAATTTGCTGTGGTAACGTATTAGCAGTCAGATCTTTAGCTTGGCTACTAATTTCGCTTCCTCTTGAGTTTTCTGCACTACCTAAATCAATGCTTGAGGCATCAAGTCCAAATACAATGGCATAAAAAATTCCTACTATAGCAGCAATAGCTACAGTACCAATTAAAAACATAAAAATATAAGTACCAATTTTAGCGAATTTATCACCAATTTGTATTTTACTGAATGCTGACACAATTGAAATGAATATAAGTGGCATTACAATCATTTGTAACAAAGCCACATACCCGTCTCCCACAATACTAAACCAGTCAGTAGTTGTTTCAAGTACTTTGGAGTTTGCTCCATAAATAAGATGTAACGCTATACCAAACACAATTCCCAACCCTAATGCGGTAAATACTCTTTTAGGGAATGAGACGTGCTTTCTAGCCATTATGAATAACCCAATTAAAAACAATATCATAACGACAATATTAATAACTGTAAAAAAAGTCCCCATAATTAGTCTCCTTTGAATATTCTAATTCCGACATACTTAATAAGGATAATACTATTTATTTTATATTTCAATAGCTTGAAATAAAAAGTATAAATTATAAGTTTTTGAAAACACACAATAGTTAATTGAATTAAAATAATTTAAAGATTTAAATCGTTAATCATATTAATATAGAAACGAAAAAAGGTGAGACAATGAATTCTGTCTCACCTTTGTATAAAGAGTTAGTATTGCGACAAATAGGTCCTGTTACCAATCATTAAATAATTGAAATCTTTATAAATTAAATAATCTCGCAAAGAAACCTTTATTCTCATCATTAGTTCTATTAAGAGAAGATTGCGTTTTAATATCTTCTTTTAATGTATCGATAGATTGTTGATTATTATCATTAATTTCTTTAACTAAACTATTTTTAGTGTATTCAGATTGCTCTTTTTGAGCTGTTTGGATGGCTTCTTGTGAATTTTGAATAGCCAATAATGATTGATTGTGAGTATCTAATTTTTCAGTGATTTGATTTTGAAGTTCTTTTAATTCCGTTTGTTGTTGGTGAACTTGGCTAATCATTTGACCGAGCATTTGACGTTCTTCGCGCATTTTTTGAATTTCTGTGCGTAATTCTTCTACCAATTGTGTAGCACCTTGATCAGCAGGTAGTTGTTCATTATCTTCTTTGACAATCACTTGTAAGAAGTCTTTTTCTTTTTCAAGCTCTTCAAAAGCTAAATCATAACTATTCGTTTGTTTTACTTTTTCAGCGATATCTTGGAAAAGTTCGATATCTTCTTCTTTAAAGTCAGTAGCTTCACGGCCACGATATTCTGTCTTACTAAGTTGATAGCCACGTTCTTCTAAGTGTTGGACTATCTTACGGACTTGTTTTTCACTTAGTTCGACACGCTGAGCGAATTCTTTGGTTAACATAGCTGAAAGTCCTTTCGTTCTTTGATTTATGTACACTGACGTTTGTCTTCTGTCAGTGAAACGTCAGTCTAACCTCAAATATTAGTTTAACCCTTTATATCGCTCGTTTCAAGTGTTCCTAATGGGGTAGGCGTAAATTCATTTTGACTAATAAAGGATAAATAATATCTCGAGAAATGCCGTTAGCAAACACATATTTTAAAATGTAATTTGATTTAACACTTGCTGGATAGATATCTTTTGTTAATTCTATATTTGATTTAATGAATAAGTCTACTTTAAAAGGCGAGTCAATTTTTGAATAGTTAGGATGTATATATTCAATTTCACTTTGTCGTTCAAAGCCGTTTGATAATAATAATTGTTGGCGTTGAGTTAAAGCTTGTTGATTGATGTCTTTTAATGGATGATTCGTCTTAGGAACTTCCACCATTACAAAATTAATATCACGAGAATGAACTTTATTAGAAAGTTGATTTAATTGATGTTCTATTTCTTGAAGTGTATTAATTAGGACATCTTCATAATTTGGTGTATCATTGGCGATTAAATGTATTAAAAATGCCGAATTTGTTGTTGCTTCATAATGTGCCGTTGCTAAACTAATAATCTCATCATCTTGTATGCCCACAAGAAATACGTAATCATTTTCGGTCTTATTATTTTTTAAGGATCTTTCAATAATATAGCTATCTTCATAGAAATTCACATCTAATTGTTGATTATAAAAAGTGATTGCCTTGTCATAATATTCATCTTTTATTGATTGAATTACGTGAAAATTCATTATGTCACCCCCACGATAGTTTGTTTAAGTATAGCATATTTAAACATTTTGACGTCATTGTTAAAAAGATATTGAGATTGAAAAAAACCGTAAAATGAACTTAAAACTACGTTCATTTCACGGTCTCAAAGTTTAAAATGAATATTGATTATGATTTAGGACCTTTAGATTCGTTTGCATAATGTGTAATATCAATTTCTTCATAAGCTGAGTTATTTTCCTCAACTTCGTCGTGTGAAGAGTTATCTTTGTTGGCAATTACTAAAAATTTACCATCTAAAATATCTTTTTTGTATTTTTCTGTTTGCTCTTCAGATAATTCATAACGAGCTAAAACGGCTTCTTCGCCATCCTCACCAGTTAATAATTTAGACATACGGTCACTAAAAGAACCACTTGTAGCAATTAAAGTAACTTGAGAATCATGGAAATCATCTAAATGTAATTTACTTTTACTTACAACGACTAATTCATTTTCTGAGTATCCTTCAGCTTTTTTCTTATCAATAACGTTATAAATCTCATCTTGCTTGTCTAATACGGTAAAATCTGCCATATTAATCGCCCTCCATCTTTTCGTCCTACTTTTAATAAAAGTATACCCTTAAGAATATTTATAAAACTCAACTATAGTTATTATATAATTAATTAAGAATGGTTTACAAATAGTGATGAACAATATTTAGTTAAACGCTTACACTTGAAAATATTATTATGAAAGGGCTTGTAACAATTTCTATCATATTGAAAATAAAGCAAAAGTTTGCTATTATCGTTAAATAATTTATATTACTCATATAATCTAAAGAATATGGCTTTAGAAGTTTCTACCATGTTGCCACAAACGACATGACTATGAGTTCAGACTCAATACATAAAAGAGCAAGTTTTATTTAAATAGCTATCTAGAATACTATATAAAAGTTGTTTAGCTTTGGAGGTTGTATATTCACCCACTTCATCCTATGAGGTAAAACAAATTTAAAATTATAAAGTGTTTGAAGAAGAATACATTTAAATATACGGCTTCTTGAAATTTCAAAATACTATGTATTGCCTGTACGCTCATGGATCCTGAAACTTTTTCGCAAAGTTTGAGGCTTTTTTGTATACAAATTTAGGAGGTTTTGACGTGGAATCGCTTAGACAGAAAGTCAAAGAAGATGGCGTAGTAATTGACGAAAAAATATTGAAAGTGGATGGTTTTTTAAATCATCAAATCGATGCAAAATTGATGCATGAAGTAGGCAAAACATTTTATGAGCAATTTAAAGATAAAGGTGTCACAAAGATTTTGACAATCGAGGCTTCAGGCATTGCTCCAGCTATTATGGCATCTTTACATTTTGATGTTCCTTGTTTATTTGCTAAAAAGGCTAAACCAAGTACGTTGAAAGATGGCTTTTATAGTACCGATATTCATTCTTTTACAAAGAATAAAACAAGTACGGTTATTGTTTCGGAAGAATTTCTAAATGAGAATGATACGGTTTTAATTATTGATGATTTCTTAGCCAACGGTGATGCTTCACTTGGGTTATATGATATTGCGCAACAAGCTAAAGCTAAAACGGTTGGTATTGGTATTGTTGTTGAAAAGAGTTTCCAAGATGGTAGACAAAGATTAGAAGATGCAGGTTTAAACGTTTCTTCATTATGTAAAGTGGCTTCATTAAAAGGAAACCAAGTGACACTACTAGGTGAAAATGAATGAAGACGTTCATTTTAAGTTTACAACACTTATTAGCAATGTATGCCGGAGCGATATTAGTACCAATTATTGTTGGTACCAGTCTTAAATTTACGCCGGAACAAATTGCGTATTTAGTCACAGTGGATGTTTTTATGTGTGGTGTAGCAACATTTTTACAAGCTAACAAAGTGACAGGTACAGGATTACCCATTGTACTAGGATGTACATTTACTGCGGTAGCACCTATGATTTTAATCGGTCAAACGAAGGGCTTGGATGTGCTATATGGTTCATTGTTTGTATCAGGTATTTTAGTTGTTATTATTGCACCATTCTTCTCTTATTTAGTTAAATTCTTTCCACCTGTCGTAACTGGAAGTGTGGTTACAATTATAGGAATTAATTTAATGCCAGTAGCAATGAATTATTTAGCTGGTGGAGAAGGTGCTAAAGACTATGGAAATCCTAAAAATTTAATTTTAGGAGGCGCTACATTAGTCATTATTCTTATTTTACAAAGATTTACGAAGGGGTTCTTAAAATCCATTGCGATTTTAATCGGACTAGTTGCAGGTACAATATTGGCAAATGTGCTTGGCTTAGTAGATGTTAAGCAAGTGGGAGAAGCCCATTGGTTAGGAATACCTCAACCATTTCGTTTTTCTGGTTTTGGTTTTGATTTAGGTGCGATACTTGTATTTACAATTGTAGCCATCGTAAGTTTAATAGAATCGACAGGTGTATATCATGCACTAAGTGAAATTACTGGTAAAAAGTTGGAAAGAAAAGATTTTCGTAAAGGTTACACTGCGGAAGGTCTTGCTATTGTATTAGGATCAATTTTTAACTCATTTCCTTATACGGCATACTCTCAAAATGTTGGACTAGTATCTTTATCAGGTGCTAAGAAAAACAATGTCATTTACGGCATGGTTATTTTACTTTTAATATGTGGTTGTATTCCTAAATTAGGTGCATTAGCTAATATCATCCCATTACCTGTATTAGGCGGTGCAATGATTGCAATGTTTGGTATGGTTATGGCTTATGGTGTTAGCATTTTAGGACATATTGATTTTAAAAATCAAAATAATTTACTAATTATTGCAGTATCCGTAGGTTTAGGTACAGGCATTAGTGCAGTACCTCAAGCATTTAAAGCGTTAGGTGAGCAATTTGCTTGGCTAACTCAAAATGGCATTGTACTAGGTGCTATTTCAGCAATTATTCTTAATTTCTTTTTTAATGGTCTAAAGTATAAACAAAGCGAAGAAAATGTGAAATAATAGAAATAACTATATAAAAAATGGAGGCTGTATTATCAATGTGGGAAAACAAGTTTGCTAAAGAATCTTTAACGTTTGACGATGTTTTATTAATTCCAGCTGCATCAGATGTGTTACCTAGTGATGCGGATCTTAGTGTTGAATTATCAGAACGAATTAAATTAAATATTCCAGTTATATCAGCTGGTATGGATACAGTAACTGAGTCTAAAATGGCAATCGCAATGGCACGTCAAGGTGGTCTAGGTGTCATTCATAAGAATATGGGCATCGAAGAGCAAGCTGAAGAAGTTCAAAAAGTTAAACGCTCAGAAAACGGTGTAATTACAAACCCATTCTACTTAACGCCAGACGAAAGTGTGTATGAAGCAGAAGCTTTAATGGGTAAATATCGTATTTCAGGTGTACCAATTGTTAGTGATAAAGAATCAAGAGAGCTAGTAGGTATTCTAACTAATCGTGATTTACGTTTTATTGAAGACTTTTCAATTAAAATTTCTGACGTTATGACTAAAGAAAACTTAATTACAGCTCCTGTAGGCACTACATTAGATGAAGCCGAAACAATTCTTCAAGAACACAAAATTGAAAAACTACCTTTAGTTGAAAATGGTCGTTTAGAAGGTTTAATTACAATTAAAGATATTGAAAAAGTGCTTGAATTCCCTCACGCAGCAAAAGATGCGCATGGACGTTTACTAGCTGCTGCAGCTATCGGTACATCTAAAGATACAGAAATTCGTGCTCAAAAATTAGTCGAAGCTGGCGTAGATGCATTAATTATCGATACAGCACATGGTCACTCTAATGGCGTTATTCAAGAAGTAAAAAAAATGAAAGAAAAATATCCAGAGATTACAATCGTAGCTGGTAACGTAGCCACTGCTGAAGCTACACGTGCATTGTTTGAAGCTGGTGCTGACGTCGTTAAAGTTGGTATTGGACCAGGATCAATTTGTACAACACGTGTCGTAGCTGGTGTAGGTGTGCCTCAAATTACTGCGATTTATGATTGTGCTACTGAAGCTCGTAAATTTGGTAAAGCAATCATAGCGGATGGTGGTATTAAATTCTCTGGTGACATTATTAAAGCATTAGCTGCTGGTGGACATGCAGTAATGTTAGGAAGCTTATTAGCTGGTACTGAAGAAAGCCCAGGCGCAACTGAAGTATTCCAAGGCAGACAATATAAAGTTTACCGTGGTATGGGTTCTTTAGGCGCTATGGAAAAAGGATCAAACGACCGTTACTTCCAAGAAGACAAAACGCCTAGAAAATTTGTCCCTGAAGGTATTGAAGGACGTACTGCATATAAAGGTCCTTTACAAGATACAATTTATCAACTTATGGGTGGCGTAAGAGCTGGTATGGGTTATACAGGTTCACCTGATTTAAAAACACTACGTGATGAAGCACAATTCACACGTATGGGCCCTGCTGGTTTAGCAGAAAGCCATCCACATAACGTACAAATTACAAAAGAATCACCAAACTATTCATTTTAATTTAAATCAAGTGTGATGAAGTCAATTTGTTAGAAAGAATGGGGAGCACTTTTCATTTTAAATGTGATTGTCATAGAGGTTGTTCACTTTTAAGAAGAATCTAAAAGCAATGCATTGTGGGAAGTGTCTCTCTATTGTTTACATAAAATTCAATTAAAAGGAGATTCACAATTATGGAAATGGCTCAAGAGCAAGAGTTGATTCTTGTCTTAGACTTTGGTAGTCAGTACAATCAATTGATTACGCGTCGTATTCGTGAAATGGGCGTATACAGTGAATTACATGATCACGAAATTACGGTTGATGAAATTAAACGTATGAATCCTAAAGGTATTATTCTTTCAGGTGGTCCGAATTCAGTATATGAGGAAGGTTCATTCACTATCGACCCTGAAATTTATAATTTAGGCATTCCTGTACTAGGTATTTGTTATGGTATGCAGTTGACGACTAAACTTTTAGGCGGAAAAGTTGAACGCGCTAATGAACGTGAGTATGGTAAAGCAATTATTAATGCAAAATCAGATGAGTTATTCTTTGGGTTACCAGCTGAACAAACTGTATGGATGAGTCATTCTGATAAAGTAATTGAAATTCCAGACGGATTTGAAGTGATTGCGGATAGTCCAAGTACAAGTTATGCAGCAATTGAAGACAAAGAACGCCGAATTTACGGTGTTCAATTCCACCCTGAAGTACGTCATACAGAATACGGTAATGATTTATTAAGAAACTTCGTACGCCGTGTGTGTGAATGCACAGGCGAATGGACAATGGAAAACTTTATCGATATCGAAGTTGAAAAAATCCGTAAACGCGTTGGAGATCGCAAAGTATTATGTGCGATGAGCGGGGGCGTAGACTCATCAGTTGTAGCTGTCTTATTACATAAAGCGATTGGCGATCAATTGACATGTATCTTTGTTGACCATGGTTTACTTCGTAAAGGCGAAGGTGACATGGTTATGGAACAATTTGGTGAAGGTTTCGATATGAATATTATTCGTGTGAACGCACA
Source organism: Staphylococcus sp. HMSC14D10 (assembly GCF_001808125.1). Classification (NCBI taxonomy): domain Bacteria; kingdom Bacillati; phylum Bacillota; class Bacilli; order Caryophanales; family Staphylococcaceae; genus Staphylococcus; species Staphylococcus sp. HMSC14D10. Next base: position 19,210 of record NZ_KV792241.1, read on the forward strand.
GGAACGTTTCATGGATAAATTAAAAGGTGTATCTGATCCAGAACAAAAACGTAAAATTATTGGTAATGAATTTGTATATGTGTTTGATGATGAAGCGGCAAAATTAACTGACGTTGATTTCTTAGCACAAGGTACGCTTTACACTGACGTCATCGAATCAGGTACTAAAACTGCACAAACTATCAAATCTCACCATAACGTAGGTGGATTACCTGAAGATATGGAATTTGAACTTATTGAGCCGATTAACACGTTATTTAAAGATGAAGTGCGTGCATTAGGTATAGAATTAGGCATTCCTGAACATTTAGTGTGGAGACAGCCTTTCCCAGGTCCAGGTTTAGGAATCCGTGTATTAGGTGAAATTACTGAAGATAAATTAGAAATCGTACGAGAATCAGATGCGATTTTACGTGAAGTTGTGCGTGAGGAAGGTCTTGAGAGAGACATTTGGCAATATTTCACAGTACTTCCTGGCATTCAATCTGTAGGTGTTATGGGAGACTATCGTACGTATGATCATACTGTAGGTATTCGTGCAGTTACATCTATTGACGGTATGACAAGTGACTTCGCCCGCATTGATTGGGAAGTCCTACAAAAAATCTCAAGTCGTATCGTAAACGAAGTAGACCACGTTAACCGCGTAGTCTATGACATCACTTCTAAGCCACCAAGCACTATAGAGTGGGAATAATAACATAAAATGAAGAAACCTCTTAGGCATAGGCTTAAGAGGTTGTTTTTATGATTTTTAAATTTAAAAAAGGGCAGAAAAAGGGCGAAGGTATTAAAAATTGTCAATTAATCTTTGTTTTTATTTGAAACCTTTTTGTGATGTTTAAGTTTTTTATGGAATGACATTTTATATTGCGGTAATTTGAAATCTTTAATCTTATAAGTGATATTTTTTCGTGTAGTTATAAATTTAAAAGTTAAAGTTTTATTTAAAGGTAATTCTTCTACCAGTTTTATTCTGAATAAATCTTTGTCGCTAGAATAAGAATTTAAATTTAATGGCATTGGGTTAGAATAGACTATACTTTTACCATCTGTTTGACCTAGAATCTTTTCTGTGAAATTTTCTATCTCACCAATCATTGTGTTTTTATGAAATATCTGAATCTCATTAATGGAAATGGGTAACTTTGATGAGTTAGAAAAAGAAATGTAAACATCTAAATATTCTTCTATTTGATCATAACCAATAATATTAACTTTGAGTCTAGGCCTTTCATAAAGGAATACTCTTATAAAAGTTACTATTGATATCAAAGACACAATTATTTTCAATATATTAGTCCAATTTTGCTGTAAAAAATCCATTTAGTTACCTACCCTTTCTAATTTATTCATCATATCTTTATCCATTTGCTCAGTTACATGACTATATATCTGTAATGTTGTTTTATGGTCTGTGTGACCTACACGCTCCATTATAGCTTTAAGAGATACACCTATAATTGCGATAATAATGATATGTGGCTATGACGCATGGTGTGACTTGTCACATGTTTTTCTATCCCTATATTTTGTGTAGCAATTTGTATGTTTCTGTTTATTGATGTGAGAGGTAGAGGGTTACCTCTATGACTTGTAAATATAAAACCTCTATCAACATACATGCTTTCCCATTGTATCGCTCTCTTATTTTCCAACATAACCTTACGCAAAATATCACAACTTCTAGTAGTTAAAGATATAGTACGATATGATGATGTTGTTTTTGTAGTATCTTTGAAACCTATTTTGTTACCATCTTTGCGCCAGTGTATAGTGCCATCAATGAGAAGTTTCTTATTTTCAAAGTCAATATTATCGGGTTGAATTGCTAAGAGTTCGCCAATACGCATGCCATTTAATGCTTGAAATTCAACTATGTAAGCAGTAAATAAGTATGATCTTTTCATATAACTAGCACGCTTTTTATTTGCTATGCGTTTTAATTCTTCAGCAATAGCCAGAATTTCAGTCATTTCTAAATAATTCTCACGTTTAGCTTTAATTTCTTCTCTTGTAGTCGCTTTTTTAGGCATAACAACATCATCTATGTATGATATATCAATGATGTTATATTTCTTTTGAGTATATCGAAGTATATTTTTGATGATACTTAAATCGTCTTTAACTACTTTATGGCTTAGTCCATCTTTTAATGATGAGTTAATTAAATCTTGTATAACTTTAGCATTCATATTTTGAACAAGAATATCTTTGTTTATATTTCTTTTGATGTGAGCAACCTTATAGCTTTTAGTAGTAATAGTTGACTGTTTAGATCCAGATATTAATTTATAATGTTCAAACCACTCATCACATGCAGCATGGAAAGTTAGCGTCTTGAGTGTAGTAGGTGTCTTGTCATTTACCTTTGCCTCTATACGCTCATTTAAGCGTTTCTGAGCCTCTTTTTGTGACTGCTTACCATTTTTATTAAGTACCACGCTAACACGTCGCCATTTGTTTGTGAGAGGGTCTTTATACTTCTCATAATAGCGATATTTAGTTTCACCATGTTTATTAGTAAATTTCTCGTGCCACATGCTATCCCTCCTAAAAAGGTAAAAAAATAATAAGGGTACGTTGGTGTACCCAAAACTATTGATTAAACTTTCAATAGAATTCTCTCCTACAACGAAAAAACCCCTCATGCAAGCATGAGAGGTTTATTGAGTAGTTTCACAGAACAACTATTTCATACTTGCATTATAGATGTTTTTTCTTTATTGATCAATTTTAAAACTAGCCAAGAGTGAAGATCTTACGTCCCTCAACCTCCTTTATTTATGTTGAAAAAGTAGAACACAATTAATCAATCAACCTTATTTCATCTTCATCGTAAGCATCAACAGAATGAGAAAGGTAAGCATGTGTTTTTAAAATCAATTTATTAGGGTTAGTTTTAAATTCTAGTTCATCAATATTAAATTGGAAATGTTCAATTTCTTTGGTATTTTCACATATACTACGGTCTACGTGTAAAGTAAATGTTTGTAATTCATTTTCTAAAATAGGAAATTGACTTCGCTTATCAGGATTATCATATCTTTCAATTAATGTAAGCTCAATCCGATTAATAGTTTGTTCAGATGCGCCGCTTTCTATTACCACGCTTCCGTCCAACACACCATTACTATGAACTTGTTGTGTTTTTAACACAGTGTTTATTTCTAATGATTCTATACCTATTGAAGTTAATAATTTTTCGAACATCTCAATTCCTCCTTTATTTATATTAAAGCATCACTAGAATGGTAAAATAATTAATCTGTGAAATATTATTTTAGTTCTTTTTCAATTTTTTCACCCTTAGCTCTACCTTTATCATCCACTTCAGTTTTAGGATCTTTCCTTTTCTTTGTGCTATCTTCCACATCTTTAGTATCACATGCTCCTAAAATTAATGTGCTTGCGAAAATTAATGCTAAGAATTTTTTCATTATGCATCCCTCCCTTGTTTATATATTTATATTAAACCGCCACTAGGACGCTAAAAGATAAGTTTTATATTCCTAAATAATGCGAAGATAAATACTGCACAAGGTAACCCATTAAGCAAAGCACCCCAATTGCAATAAAAATAATAGATATAGTTCTACAGTTATTTTTATAATATAAACCTTCATTTTGAGCTAAAAAGAAACTTAATATATACAAAATGGCACTTATTAAAAATATAATAATGATGAGTATTAACATAAAATCCTCCTTTATTTATATTATTATTCTTTCTCCAATCCTATAATTAGCATTATCACTACTGAAATAAGCATGAACGGTACAAAAATAGAAGTTACTAAAAACCCACCAATCATGATTAGATAAAATTCATCAATTTTGTATTTACCAAATTTCATAATGTCCTCCTAATTATTTGTATTTTAATGTTATGTGTTAAAAGAGTCATTATTATAAGCAAATTCTTGATGCCACATGTGAATGAGCCTCTTTAACATATTATGAATTTTGTTTTTCCCCTTTGTTTAATTATTCATCATCTTCTAATAAGTTTGTTACATTAACTGTGATTTCTTTTGTTATAGGGTTGATACATACATCCTCTCCATAGCCTAATGATTTCACTTGAATAGTATCGTTTACTAATTTTAATGCTATTTCAACGTGTTGATAATCTTGCAAAATTAACAAAGTATCTTCATTTGTCACAACATCATGTGAGCCTTTTCCGTTAATAGTAACTTTCCAATCATTAAAGTACATTCTACATTTCTCCTTTAATTAAAGTAAGGGTAGATAACTACCCTAAATTAATCTAATGCCTCATTCATAGCCTTTTTATATTTTTCAAATACATGATCGTCAATATCGCCATTCATTTGAATTAAAAATTTATCTTTAGTGTATACATGAGAATAGAACGCTGCACTTGATTTACCTAATTCTTCATAATATTTTTTCATTTCTTTTAGGTCATCTTCATTTTTAAATTTTAAGATACGTGCATTTTTACCATCTGAAACAGTGAATATTTTAACATTTTCAGTTTTCATTGGTGCCATACCAAAATCTTCACGTTCCATTTTTCGTAAGTTTTCTACACTTAAACCTTCTTTTTTAAATTTATTTGTAATATCACTGATTTCATAATTCTTACCACATGCAGCTAAAACTAATAAACTACTCAATAATAATATAAAAACCTTTTTCATTTTATATGTAACTCCCTAATTTTATTACCTTTTATATTCACTTTTCTATGGTGTATTAGACATTGTTCGATAGAACCACTACCTTAATTATTGTCATTTACAGTTCTCCTTTTTTAGCGAACTCAATTTTTTTATTTAAGTGTCTAGGAATTTTATTATTAAAAATTTTTATTAAGTCTTCATTAACTTTTTCGTTATCTTTAAAGAAAGGATCATATTCTAATATTTCAGACATATACAAGGAATCTTCTTTTAATTTTTCTAGTTGTTCTATAGTGAGAGTGTTACTTAAATCGTTGTTGATATATTTTTCAGTGAAATATCTTAATAAAATTGACTTAATTTGATCCATTTTATCCACATAAATTTCTTGTTCAAAAGTATAATTTTCTAATGAAAATACTTCTATAAAAAAGTGTTCTAATAAAATATCATTAAAAGTCACATATTCATTATTAAGAATTTTACTAACTATATTTAAATCAGAATGATTTTTTAAAATCTCTTTGTCTTTCTTTTTAAGTTCTTGAATAGCGATTTTTCCTTTTTCAATAATAGAATTCAGTTTTTTTGGCAATTCTATTTCAACTTTTTCGAGAAATTGACTATATGTTAAGGGTACATAATTCTCTTTATTTATAGAACTTTCAATCATTCTTCTATTCTCTTTAGTTTGTATATCATTCATCATCATAGTAACAATTAATGATTTTTGATAAGTACCTTCTTCTTTAGGAATATTAAGTTTATCGTAATCAATATTTATGTTTTCAACAATATAATTGTACATAGAACCATATAATAATTCGTCTAAACTTACATTACCTAATTCTGATATTTTCTTTAGTCTTTTCTTATTTGGAAGTTGTTTTCCATTTTCCCAATTCGAAACTACTCCCGATTTTACAGGACTTTCTTTATCAATTTTTTCACCAAATTGATCCATAGTCAGTCCTAAGTGGCTACGAATTTTTCTTATCCTTTTACCGACTTCTACTTTATCCAAGTTATCACCTCAATAGTAATTATATAATATAAAGTTATGTTTTACTATGTTTTTTATTGACATTATAGAAATACTATGTTTTACTATGTTTATCGGAGGTGGTGAATATATGAATAAAATAGTAGGTTATAGAAAAATGCTAGGTATGACACAAGAAAAAATGGCAGAAAAATTTAATATTTCAGTACAAGCCTATCGAATGAAAGAAAAACAAAAGATTAATTTTAATCGAAAAGAGATGATTATTTTTAGAGAATTATTAAGAAAAGAATTATTTCCTAAAATTACTATTGATGAAATATTTTTTTAATCTCTTACTATGTTTTACTATGAAAAAGGAGGCTAGATTATGCCATATACTAAATTACAAGATTTACCAACTAAAGAAAATGTAGTGACTGAACCTAAACAAGTGATAGTAAAACCAATCATGGCAAAACCTAATGCTATTGCTAAGCTATTCGGAATTTCATACAGTTCGGTCAATCGTATTCTTAAAGAATATGATAAAGATAACAAAGGTGTAGAGGATCTATATTTCAGTTTGTCATCTACAATGACGGTTATCTCTATTGATGGCTTTAAAGAATATTTAAGCAAACGTCATAAAGGTTGGCTTTAATAAAATGGAGGCGGAAAAGTGGTTAGATTTATAAATGAACTTATATATATGTATCATTACTGTGTTTTTAAATATGCATAGTCAATTACATTATGCTTTTGCTTTTTTTTATTTTCAAGCATGGTAGCAATTATCAAGTTTGATATAAAAGATAAACAAAATTCTTATTTTTTAAAGGCACTTAAAGAATATTTTTAATGGAGGAGTAGTAAATGGAGAAAGATATTGAAATTATAAAAAGTATTTATAAAACACTTGATTATGCAGTAAAAGATAAACGTACAGAATACACTCACATAGTAGAAGAAGGCAACCAAGAATGGAAAGAAACACTTAATCGTGAACAGCAACTACAATTCATTTGTGAGTGGGTTATGCAGCAAATAGAAAACAATTTTGAGTGGGAGGAATAATAATGCTTAAAGATTTAAAACAAATTAAAGAGAGTTTTGAAATAGCAGATATTACTAATAAGATTCAAGCAGTCATTGACTATGTATGTGATGAACAAGAAGGGCTTGAAGATTTAAGAGATTATTATAGAGAAAGTAATCAAGTAGTAGGAGAAAAACAGACTAATGACAATATGAAATCAAATTTCATTATTGTATCAACATTATTATCAGTTATTCGTGATTATGAAAGTGAATTAAATGATATTGATACAGTTATAAAAAGAGCGTCATCTGTTCCTAGCGACCAAACTGAAACAGACAACGCTGAGTAAGTGCAATTTGCAAACCAAAAGCACAGGAATAATATACCATTTCTGTGCTTATTCTTAAAACACAAAAATGAAAGGCTGATTAAATGAACGAAGTTTCTTTATATAATAAACATCATGAATTTCATTCTAAATTAGATTATGTTGAAACGCCTAATTTATCTCGTATCAAAGAAATTAGTAAACGAATTTACTTCGCTATAATTTCCACAGATAAACAAATTTTTAACAATAAAGGAAATGTTTTCCATAAAACAAAAGATGAATTTGCTGGCGATTATATAAGTAATCTTACTTTAGATTATACCATAAAACCTAAAGAAATTGGGGTAGTCTATGGAACAATCTCAGTTAAAACGACAATGGAAAATGGTGAAGAAGATAAGCAAGCACATTTTAAATCTAGTCCATTTAATAACTATGCCAAATTCATAGTTGATCTAATTTCTGAAAAGGTTATTTATTCAAATGAATTAGAAAGCTTTATTAAATTAAAAAGTAATCAGTATGAAATTATAGACAATACTAACTTTACTTTGGAATATCCAGTAGATAATAAACATCAAATAAATGACTTCTTAAGCGTAATGTTAGAAGTTTATCGAAATCAATTAGATACAAATTATCAATATAATATCTACCCTTACGCTATTGCTGGTAATGACTGGATATATAACTGTAAAGAATTAGAATTTATAGATAAGAAAATTTCTAGTGATGACTACTATATCATCAAATATGATGTAGATAAGAAAAATATAAACACTAAACTAGCACAACAATTCTTTGACTTAGTAAGTGACAATGAACGCAGTAAGAATAATTTAATGTTGGTACATGCTTATACAATATATCGAAAAATGAAACTTATTCAAGCTGAAAAATGGTTCTTAATCAAAGACTTTGGGCGATCTGGTAAAGGTTTATTTATGGAAATTTTTGAAGAATTGCTAAAAGTAAATAAAGTGAATTTTGATAGTTTATTATCATCTGGCTTTGAGGCTGCAAATGAATGGCTCAATTTTTATGGAGTGGATATTGCACATGCTAATGAAACAGGTGAAATTAATAAAGGTATGATGAGAATATTACGCAAAATAGCTACTGGTGAGAATATTTCAGGTCGTGGCATACAACGAAATAACGTTAAATTTAAAAATAATGCAGTATTAATTTTAGATACTAATGAAAGTGTTGATACAGGAGAAATTACAGCTAATAGAACACGTACAGTTAAGATTGCATTTAAGGATAGACCAAAGAATGAAACTGATGAAGAACGTTATAAAGTATTTAAACCATTTTGGGACTTTGTTAAGCCTAACGGGAAAAACTCAGTCAATGCGTCAGTATCATTTTTAATATTAAGTCTTGAGTATCTTAAACAAATAGGCAGAGAATTTAAGTTCAATAATGTAACACTTAAAAACTATTACAACGAAGATGAATTAACTGACACTCAAATTCTAATACTAGAAACATTATCTAGACAAGATTTTATTTTTTCTGGTGATGAAATCTTACAAAAAACTATTGAAGAAGATTATAAAAATCTGCGATATAAAAAAGCTAAAGAAGATATGAAAAAAATAGGTGTAGCTATCAATAAGCAAAAATGGATAGAGGGACAAAATACTAAAGTTCATGTTGTAGAAAATAAAGAATTGTTCGAAATGGCATTAGATTTAATTGAAACTTAAGTTATTTTAACTCTTACTAACCTTTGCACTAACTTTGAAATTACTTTAATAACAGGCACTAACCTTTATAACTTAAATATTCTTTAGCATATTTTAAAGATAAATAAATAGATGTATGTATAGGGAAAAGAATGAGTTAAAAGGGTTAGTGTTCTATTGGAGGTATTCTCATGAAAATGTACAATGCTGCAAAGTATCTACTTAGTAAAGATGTGCAAGTTGTACCTTTAAACGATAATAAAAAACCAACAGTAGCATTTAAGAATGTAACTATTGATGATGATTTTATAGATAGTAACTATTTAGCATATGCAAACACAAATGTATTAGGTGTCCTTACTCGTGGTTTATGGTGTATCGACATAGATATTAATCACGTAAATGGTGAAAGTGGCTTTGATAGTTTAAAAGACATACCTTACTATGATGAGTTTGTTACTAATGCACAAAATACGCTAGTGCAGACAACAGCAAGTGGAGGGAAGCATGTAATATTTAAAAAACGTGAGGACGTTGAATATGCTCAGAAAATAGGATATTTACCATCAGTAGACATTAAAGCACATGATAATAACTATTTTGTACTAGCTGGAAGTAAAACAGCTAAAGGACTGTACACAAGTAATAAGAAACCAGTAATCGCTTATGATGGTGAATTTGAAGATCGTATATTTTCAAAGCGTGGAAATTACCTACAACAGACTATGGAAAAGTTCTCAGTAAAAAGTGTGTTACCTAACCACAATTTCAATCATTTACAACATACTGGCAAAGGTGGACTAGGTAAAGAGGCGTATAATCGTGTAATCAATGGTGAAAGCGTAGAACGTAATAATGATGTATATAAAGCTATTAGTTACGCTTTACAATGTAACGTGGATATAGAGCCTCTAAAAGTAATTATTGGTGATGTTAAAGCAAATGGTGATGAATTTACTTTAGAAGAGTGGGAGGCCTCATATAATAGTGCAAGAAACTCATTACGAATTTAATATAGATGACGAATTAAGAAAACTAGGTTTATTAGTTGGAATATCCGAAGAAATGTACTACTGCTCAATTAGTCGTATATCAACATTGTATCTTGAAAACTTTGGGACTAAGTGGGTAGCATGGCGTGAAACTTACGATTTACAGAATAATAAAAGAGTATCGCACAGAATAATAGCAAATGGCAGTTTTGAATTAGTAGCTGCAAGAACTAAAAACTATTTAAACTATATTAAAAGAAAGTAGGGAATAAAATGAACGTTGAAATTATAGCAAATGAATTTGAAACTAGAGCAGCAACATTATTAAGATATTTTACTGGACTATGTAAAAGCAGTTATAAATTGCCTTTTGCATTTAAGATATATAACGATCCATTTAATGTTGTGTATCTAGTAAGCAAAGGTAAGATGTATGCTCATGTATTGATAAAAGATTGTGAAGTGAGAAAAACTTTTGAGATTGCCTCAGAAAAGCATACTGAGAAACTTATAGAGAGCATTGAGGGGTATTATACTGGTTATGAAATACCAGATGGTACAAATGACACTATAAGCGATATGATGGCTAGTTTCATGTTTGATAATGAGTATTTTATGTACGGACTAGAAATTTTTGCAGAAAGTAATAATAGTGATATGTTCGACTATATGAGCCGAGATTTCAATATAGATGAACTTGAGGACGTTCAATCTAGTAATGCAGATGTTATAGGCAATATGGAAGTGTTGTATCAGCTTGCTACTGGCATTAATGAACCAGCACCAGAATTAGTTGAGGGGCTTAAAATCATTACTGAATTTATCCAGAATGAACAAGCGAATGAAGTTGATAGTAAAGTGTTGATTGAACGATTAAATGAATTGAAACATTCTTATTATAAAGATGTGAAAGCGTAAATTTATAGGTCATGCACTTAGTAGGTGCATGGCTTTTTTATATGTAAATCGTAATTGTTAAGATTTGTTAATGATTTTAGATTGAGTTTAGATAAAAAACGAACATTAGTTCTTATATAGAAAGTCTATGAATTAGTGTGAAAGTATTTATAAACATTGATTTAATAGCATTAAATGTAATGTTAAATAGTTATTTAAATTCTACAAAACAGAACGTTTGTTTGTAATTTTGGTGTAAATTTAGTATAATAGTGTTATAGAAGTAATTATACTTTTATATAATTTGATTAGTTTTCTTGTTCTCTGAAATCACGAGTACAATAGTTAAAAAATGCAAATTCACTAGATTTTCATTTATTACCTCCTCATTTAATTAGGTCTGCTCAAAATAACTAAAAAATGAGGTATTAAATAATGACAATAACAATTGAAAAAGAATTAACTCAAGATCATATTAAAGTATTAAATGTATTACGCAACACTAAGCACAATATTATTACTAAACAAAATATATTCAATCAATTGAATATGGAGTTTACTAAAAACAATGAAAGATGGTTACAACATACTATTAATAGTTTAGTTGTAGATTATGGTTATCCAATCGGATATAGCTATAAGAAAGATACTAGAGGCTATTTCTGGATAAAGTCGAAAGAACAAAAAGAATTAGCCTTACTAAGTATTAAGCGTCATATTGAGGGCAGTATGAAACGATATGAGGCATTAAAGAAAACTGAGATTTAAGGTGATGTAGTGAGTGCAGCAATTGAAATTATTCAAGAGAAAGTTAGCGATTACGAATTGTTCACTAGATTTAATACTTACTACATTCAATCAAGAATAGCACTCATAGAAAGTGATATAGAAGATATGTATGACCGAACTACACCTAGTTTATGTAGTGATATTGTATCTGAAAGTATTTACTATGAGAGTTATTCCGTTGAAAATCTAGCAATCGCTATATTAGAAGAACGTCAGAAATTAGAACGGTATAAGAGGAAAAGTCAAAGCGAGTTAAACGCCTTTTATACTGTTCTAGGGCGTTTCT
>NZ_KV792242.1:0-7501 GCF_001808125.1 Staphylococcus sp. HMSC14D10
ATTTTTAGTCATCAGTCCAATTTATTATAGAGCCCTTTTTTGTTATGGCTGAGAAAGACTTTTAATGATAGGCTTGAATTTTCTTGTAAAAGGAGTAAAATAATTAGAGTTAAATTCATTGATTCGTATTAATATGCTTCAATATTTAGGATAGAAACGACAATATAGAAAGGTAGGTGGCAAGGTGAAAAATAAATTTTTAATATGTGATGAATGTCAGGCGGTAAATATCAAAACTTTGAAAAGAAAATTAGAAAAATTAGATCCAGAAGCAGAAATTGAAATCGGCTGTCAATCTTATTGTGGCCCTGGACGTCGAAAAACGTTTGCCTTCGTAAATAATCGACCACTTGCTGCGCTTACTGAAGACGAATTGTTAGAAAAAGTCACAGCTCAGCTAAAAAAACCAAGAGATCCGGAAGAAGAAGAACGACTAAGAAAGCGTAATGAGGAACGTAAACGCCGTAAAGAAGAACAAGATCGAAAGCTAAAAGAGAAATTAGCTAAACGTAAGGCGATAAAATAGAGGAATTAAGTTATATTATAAACTTAAGCTATGAGTGTATTCTAACCTGAATATTGTCGTAGCTTTTTTATTGTAATAAAAAAAGCACTTAGAAGACATTTATCTTCTAAGCGCTTAACTAGGTCTAATCCTATGACATTACAACAACGTTAGTTGCTTGTTCGCCACGTTGACCTTCAGTAATATCGAAGTCAACTTTTTGACCTTCTTCTAAAGTTTTGTAACCTTCACCAGCGATACCGCTGAAGTGTACGAATACGTCACTTCCGTCTTCTCTTTCGATGAAACCAAAACCTTTTTCTGCGTTAAACCATTTTACTGTACCGTTATTCATATAGAATACCTCCATGTGCTTTTGCACGAATATTTGTAACAAATTCATTTATAAAAAAGAGAGTATTCTAGACAAACACACTACATTTAAATTCACGAGCTTTTATTACGTTAGATTAACTATAACTGTTATTTATTAATAAGTAAAGCTTTTTATTTTTAAAAATATTGATAAGTTGAATTTATATCTTTTGAAGTACTAGTATACAGTATTTTAATAAATAAAAAATTTTTAAATATTAAACAAATCATTAAAGGATTCTACTATAGTTGGGTGGGTATAAATAGTATCCCTTAGAACTTGGTAAGGTATATGTTGATCAATTGCTAACTTAATTAAATTAATAATTTCTTCTGATTCTTTGCCATAAAGTGTAGCACCTAAAATCAAATCAGTATCTTTATCGATAATAACTTTGAAAATGCCGCGAGCGTCATTATTAATCTTATGTCTCGGAATTTGAGCGACAAGTAATGTATTTTCAATATAATTATAGCCTTGAGATTGAGCTTCTTTAGCTGTTAAACCTACTCGAGAAAATGGTGGATCAATAAAGACAGTGTAAGGAATTGTACCACGGTTAAGTGTAGTACGCGATTGGTCACCATATAGTGTAGATTTTAGAATTCTAAAATCGTCCAGAGAGATATACGTGAATTGTAGTCCGCCTTTGACATCTCCAACAGCATAAATATGTTCGACTGAAGTTTGAAGATGCTCATTCACTTTGATTTCACCACGTTCACCAAGTTCAACATCAGTTTGTTCAAGCGCTAAATCAGTATTAGGTATACGACCTGTAGCTATCAATACAGCGTCAGCTGAGAAATTGCCTTTAGAAGTTACAATTGTCGTTTGGTTGTTTTTATTTTTAAATTCTAGCGTTTCTGCATTTGTGACAAAGGTAATCTCTTTGTCCTCTAAATCTTTAATTGCATGTGCAACCACGTCTTGATCTTCACGTGGCATGATATGTTCGCCGTGTTCTATAACTGTTACTTTTGAGCTGAAATTAGCAAACATTGAAGCAAATTCTAAGGCGATATAGCCACCACCGATGATTACTAAATGCTTAGGTCGATATGAAATATTCAATAAACCTTGTGAATCAAATAAATGTTTAGCACTTTCGATACCCGGGATAGATGGAATATTCGATTTTGCGCCTGTATTAATAACAATGCTATCCGCAGTTAAAGTATGTACAATAGTACCATCCTCGTCTAGTAGATTAACTTCAGTATTAGATTTGAATTGCGCTTTGTAATTGAATACTTCAATGTTTGTATCATTTGCTAAGTTATTATAGTTTTTCTTATTTAGTGCGCTGACTACGTCTTTTTTTCTTGAAAAGGCAGTGTCAAAATCGATGCTGTCAATCCCATCATGTACGAGTACTTTAGAGGGTATACAGCCGTGGTTTATGCATGTTCCTCCAAAGTTGTCTGAGGATTGTTCTACTAAAGCGACGTGTTGACCTTGTGATGCCACGTACTTGGCAAGTGTTTTTCCTGCTTTACCGAAACCAATAACTAATAAATTAAAATGTGTCATTTAATGTGTCCTCCTGAAGTGTATCTTTAATTACGTCGTTAATTGTCAAGTTACGATAAAAGTTGAGCGCTAGTGCAGTTTCTTGCTCTTTGTATTTATTCATAGTGGTTGCGATATTTCTAGAGATTGTACAATGGCTTTCTTCGCTACCAGTAAAAATACGTTGTGTTGGTAATTTATCTAACACGAAAAGTTGATACAGTGTATCTAAGGTGATGGTTGGAGTGTGCGCATTAGCTCGATAGCCACCACCTTTTCCACGAATTGAATCTATATATTGTTGATTATTAAGTGTAGTGGTAACGCGTCTTAGTTGTACAGGATTAAGACAGGTAAGTTCTGCTAAATCCTGGCTATTGAATTGTTCTTCGGAATGCTTAGTAAGAAAGCTTAGCACGTGTACTGCAATGTTGAATTCTAAATTCATAATATACCGCCTTTAATGTAACTTGATTAGTTACATTAAAATACATTACTCATCAAAAGTCAATATGAATGTCATAATAAAAAATGGGTAAACTATAAGTAGTTATATAGAATAAAGGAGTGATTATAGATGGCAGACTTAGTACAATTAGGTAAATCAGATGTTCACGTATTTCCAATTGCATTAGGTACAAACGCAGTAGGTGGTCACAATTTATACCCAAATTTAGATGAAGAACAGGGTAAAGATGTTGTACGTAAAGCAATTGACAACGGTATTACGTTACTAGATACAGCTTATATTTATGGACCTGAACGTTCTGAAGAATTAGTTGGCCAAGTAGTTCAAGAGTATCCTCGTGAACAAGTTCAAATTGCCACGAAAGGTTCACATGTTATTAAAGAAAATGATGAAGTCGTACAAAATAATGATCCAGATTATTTAAAACAGCAAGTTGAGAATAGCTTGAAACGCCTTCAAGTAGATTATATTGATTTATACTACATTCATTTTCCGGATGAAAATACTCCGAAAGATAAAGCAGTTGCTGCATTAAATGAACTTAAAGATGAAGGCAAGATTAAAGCAATTGGCGTGTCTAACTTCTCATTAGAACAACTTAAGGAAGCGAATAAAGATGGTTATGTCGATGTAGTGCAATTAGAGTACAACTTATTACATCGAGAAAATGAAGAAGTCATGAAATATGCAGCTGAAAATAATATTACATTTATACCATACTTCCCGTTAGCATCAGGCATCTTAGCTGGGAAGTATGAGGAAAATCAAACGTTTGATGATCATCGTGCACCTCGCCGTGATTTCCAACCGGAAGTATTTAATGATAATGTTCGACGAGTGAAACAATTACAAGGCATTGCGGAAGCTCATAACACATCTATTGCTAATGTGGTTCTAGCATTCTACTTAACGCGTCCAGCGTTAGATGTGGTGATTCCTGGTGCGAAACATGCTGAACAAGTTGTGCAAAATATTGAAGCGGCAAATATTCAATTAACAGATGATGAACTGAACAAAATTGATGAATTATTTCCGATTGAATAAAATAAGTTAAGGTAAAATTAAATAAAGTAATTGATGCTCTTACACCGTTTATATGTGTGTAAGAGTTTTTTATAACTGAAATAAATAGTAATGATTCTTTTTTTATTTTAAAAAATACACATATATTACGTGAAATAAGGGTACTAGGCAAATATGTAAAATATTAAGTAAGTATGAAGTTTTTATGTTGTTAACAATGAAAAAGGAAATAGTTTTTTTTATATAAATTAAGAGAGAGTGATAAAAATGATTACAGTTTTATTTGGAGGAAGTCGTCCAGAGGGGAATACAGCACAACTTACTAAGTTAGCAGTTGAGGGATTAGATTATAAATGGATTGACTTAACCGATTATCAATTCAATCCTGTAAGAGACTTTCGTCACGAGAATAGAGATATTACAAGCTATAACGATGATTATAAACAGGTCATTGATCAAGTTTTAGAAAGTGATACGGTCATATTTGCATCACCGGTGTATTGGTATAGTGTTTCTGCATCTTTAAAGGCATTTATCGATCATTGGTCTGAAACTTTAATAGACAACAACTACAAGGACTTTAAAGAAAAAATGGCAAAGAAAGATTTTCGACTTATTTTAGTTGGTGGAGACTGCCCTAAAGTGAAAGCTAAGCCAGGTATTACTCAAATGAAATATACATTAGATTTTATTGGTGCTGAACTTAATGGATATATAATTGGTACCGCTGAACGTCCAGGTGATATTTCGAAAGATATGTTTGCACTAGAAAGAGCTAAAGAATGGAATGAAACATTAACGTAAGCCTAATTCAAAAGTATATTAAACTACGCCGATAAATATTCTATATTAAGCGATTGTATAAGTACTGTGATATAATTTCATTATTAATTCCATAGTAAAGTCAGGAGAATCAAGTATGTTTAAAGTCAGAGAAGCTACACCAAATGACGTCGTAGCAATTAGAGATGTTGCTACTAAGGCATGGTATAACACATATTTAAATATTTATGCAGCATCAACAATAAATGAGTTATTAGCTGCTTCTTATAATGAGCAACATTTAAAGAAACGTTTAGAAGAACAACTATTTTTAGTAGCCGAAGATAATGATGAAATTATTGGCTTTGCTAATTTCATTTATGGTAAAGAATTGTATTTGTCTGCGCATTATGTACATCCAGAATCTCAACATAAAGGTTATGGTTCTAGTCTACTTAAGAAAGGATTAGAACAATTTGACGGTAAATATGATGCAGTATTTTTAGAAGTTGATAATAAAAATAAAGATGCAATTCAATACTATCAAAATAATGATTTTGAAATCGTACGTTCTTATCAACCAGAAATGTATGGAGAACAAATGGATTTGGCTTTAATGAAGAGAAGTATATAAACGCTATGACTATACTGTAATGAGAGGAAGGATTTATTTGACGCAAACACCTTATGTTGAACAGAAATTAGCTGAAGAGAAGGTATTCAAAGACCCTATTCATAAATATATTCACGTCAAAGATCAACTTATTTGGGATCTTATTAAGACAAAAGAGTTTCAACGTTTACGTCGTATTAAACAACTAGGCACATTATATCTTTCTTTTCATACTGCAGAGCATAGTCGTTTTGGCCATTCTTTAGGTGTATATGAAATCGTGCGACGTATGATTGACGAATCATTTGTGGGACGAGATGCTTGGAACAATGAAGATAGACCATTGGCATTATGTGCAGCATTATTACATGATTTAGGTCATGGTCCATTTTCACATAGTTTTGAAAAGATATTCAATACAGACCATGAAGCCTTTACGCAAGCAATTATTACTGGACCTACTGAAGTTAATGAAGTTTTAAGTCGCGTATCGAGTACTTTTCCTAAAGAAGTTGCAGAAGTAATTAACAAAACGCATCAAAATAAACTTGTAATTTCTATGATTTCATCGCAAATTGATGCTGATCGAATGGACTATTTACAAAGAGATGCTTATTTTACGGGCGTCTCTTATGGCACATTTGATATGGAACGTATTTTACGTTTAATGAGACCATCTAAAGATGAAGTTCTTATTAAAGAGAGTGGAATGCATGCCGTTGAGAACTTTATAATGAGTCGCTATCAAATGTATTGGCAAATATACTTTCATCCGGTTAGTAGAGGCGGAGAAGTATTGTTAAATAATTGTTTGAAACGTGTTAAACAATTGTACAATGAGGGGTACCATTTTAAGATGTACCCAGAAGATTTTGTTCCTTTTTTTGAAGAGAAGGTTACAATTGAGCAATACGTTGATTTAGATGAAGTCGTCGTACTTTATTATTTGAAGAAATGGATACAAGAAGATGATGCAATTCTCAGTGATTTAGCACGTCGTTTTATAAATAGAGACTTATTTAAATATATTCCATTTGATGGTTCAATTATTACTATTACTGAGCTACAAGAGTTGTTCATAGAAGGTAATATTGATCCGAACTATTATTTTGTTAGTGAGGCTTTCTCTGATTTACCATATGATTATGATCGACCTGGTTCTAATAGACAACCAATACATTTATTAAGACGCAATGGTAGTATTAGAGAAATTAGTAGTCAATCACTCGTTATTTCAAGTATTACAGGTATTAATCGTGAAGATTATAAATTATACTATCCTAAAGAAATGATTCTTAATATTGAGAATCCACAAACTAAGGGTTCTATTATTAATCTACTTAATGAATTGAATTAAGCCATTGAAACTTTAATATATAACGCATAATATAGAGATTATGAATTCAAGTTTTTCGGAGGTGTAATGTGTGTCTGAGAACAAAGGTTTTAAATTTAATATTATCAAGAATGACCCGCTTGATGGACATAAAGGGACGAATATAGGCTCAATTAGTTTAGATAATATTGCACCAGTATTTATAGATGTTGCGAATAAAGAGGCGTTTATAGATATAGGTGGTATGCATGCACGTGCTCAAGTTGAAAAAGGTGTTAAATGGATAAATGACAAATCGGAAGTTGAAGGCGAAGAAGCTAAAGAATATTGGCTTTGCTGGGTGACTACTGAACGTAGTGAGAGTGGCCCATATTATGCTGGTGTTACTGCATGTTATTTATTAGTTAACAAAAGTATACGACGTGGTTATAAAAGTATGCCTGAACATGTTAATATGATGGATAAATCTATGAAACATAAAATTATCATTGACCACATTGGTGAGGAAAATAAAAAAGTTTTAGCAGACTTTTTAAAATCTCATAATGAAGAGATGTGGAATAATTCTAGTGAGGAATTATTCAAAGCTTTTGAATAATATAAACAGTATTAGGAGTAGGACACTACGCTTAAAACAGCCAGTAAGTGCATTTGTATAAATACACTTACTGGCTTATTTAATTTCAATAGTATTAAAATCTTTTGTTCCAATCAAATCTGGCTATGAATACTCAGTAATTATTTTAAAGGTTCACCAATATGATATTCACGGTTCTGTTGCAAAGTTGAATTTATAGTATAATTTTAATAAAAAGGAGTCTTTTGTATGAACTATTTCAGATATAAACTATTTAACAAGGATGTTATCACCGTAGCCGTTGGTTACTATCTAAGATATGCATTGA